>JAYTWP010000226.1:0-5311 GCA_043743395.1 Actinomycetota bacterium
CCTCATGCTGGATAGACCTCGATGTCGGTTGCCTTGACGGAGGCATAGATGTTGTGCCCGACGCCGAGTTGCATGGCCTCGAGCGCCGCGTCTGTGATCTCGGCTGTCAGCGGCAGCGCGCCGTCGATACCCACACGCACGCGATGCCCGAGCCTGTCGATGTCAATGATCGTGCCGGTCCACACATTGCGCGCACTCGCACCCGCTGGCTGCTCGCGCACCAGTGAAATCGAGTGCGGCCGAATGACGGCAAGCGACGGCCCCGGCTGGGCATCTGCAATGACGACGTGTGCACCTGCGGGCGTCGTCATCACCCCGTTGGAAATGACGCCAGACACCAAGTTGACGCCCACAAGATCGGCGACATACCGCGATCGTGGATGTGCGGTCACCTCGGCCAAGGTACCCGTCTGAACGATGCGACCGGCATCGAGAATTGCAATCCGATCGGCGAGTGCATACGCGTCGACCGGATCGTGGGTGACGAGAACACCCATGCCGTCGAACGTCTCCAGATACCGACGGAGATCTCGGCGCACGCTGGCACGCGAACCGACGTCGAGCGCGGCAAGGGGTTCGTCGAGCAACAACACACGTGGGCCGGGGGCCAGAGCTCGCGCCAGCGCAGCGCGTTGCGCTTGGCCACCAGAGAGCGCGCTCGGTCGTTGTTCTGCATACGTCCCGAGCCCGACGCGTTCGATCCAGTCGTGAGCAATCGTGCGCGCATCGGCTTTGGCCATCTTGCGGGCGCGGAGCCCGAACGCAACGTTCTCGACGACGGTCATGTGTTCGAACAGCAGATAGTTCTGAAAGACAAAACCGATCGGGCGATCATCTGGTTCGACGAACGTATCCGTGGACGGTTCATCGACGACTGAGTCATCGATCGCGATACGGCCGGCGTCGATGGGGGCCAGACCGGCGAGACATCGCAATAGGCTGCTCTTGCCAGCACCATTAGGGCCGAGCAGCGCCAACAACTCTCCCGGCCGTACGTCGAGCGTGGCCTGCAGGTCGAGCGCGCCAAGCCGAAACTGGATGTCGGCAGACAAGCTCACGCCAGCACCCGTGCCGCTACACGATCGTTTCGACCGAACCAGCGATCGCGCAGACCGATGAGCACCGCGAACGAGATCGCGATCAACACCAATGACAACACGATGGCCTGTTCAGGATTCGTCTCGAGCGCGAGATACACCGCGAGCGGCATCGTTTGTGTCGTGCCCGGAAAATTACCGGCGAAGGTGATTGTTGCACCGAATTCACCAAGAGCGCGCGCCCATGCGAGCGCAGCTCCCGCGACAAGTGCCGGTCGGATCGCCGGCAACGTCACGCGGCGAAATGTGTACCAGCGCGAGGCGCCTAGTGTCCTGGAGGCATCCTCGAAGGCGAGGTCGAGTTGACGCAACGATGCCTCCACTGTGATCACGAGAAATGGCATCGCCACAAATGTCTGCGCCACGACGACTCCGCCAGTGGTGAACGGAAGGCGGAGATCGAACCATCGATCGAGATATTGACCGACGATGCCACGTCGCCCGAGCGCGAAGAACAATGCCACGCCCCCCACAACGGGGGGCAGCACCATCGAGAGCATGCACAATGCGCGAACGAGCCCGCGGCCACGGAACTCGACGCGCGCCAACAACCACGCCAAGGGCACCCCGAACAGCACCGAGAACAATGTGGCCCACAGTGAACAGATCAACGACAATCGAAGCGCGGTGAGTGCGTTGTTGTCGGTGAGGTAGCTCCACGCGCTCGACCATGGTGCCCGCCACAAAAGGCCGACGAGCGGCAAGGCGAAGAAGACCACTGCGATGCCGGCGAGCGCCAGTACAGGCAATGGCAAGAGGGCCGGTGCGCTCGCGCGCCGACGACTACTCATGGCGCCAGAAACCCATGCTTGGCCAGGATCGCCTGACCGGGTGCGCTGCTGACGAAAGCGGCGAATGCCTGTGCAGTCAGAACGTCGCCGGACGTCTTGGTGATCGCCATCGGATAATTGCTGATCGCGTTGATCCCGGCCGGGATGGCGACTCCGGTGGCCTTGTCGCTAGCGGCCTTCACATCGGTGACGAACACGATGCCCGCATCTGCTTCTCCCGCTGTCACTTTGGTGACGACACCTTTGACCTTGTCCTCGAGACTCTTGGGTGTCACGACCACGTTCGCGTTTTTCAAGATCGCCGCTGCGCCCTTGCCACAGGGAACCGTCTCGGCGCACAGCACCACCAGGAGATCAGTTCTGGCGAGGTCAGCGACGCCCATCACGCTCTTCGGATTGCCCTTCTCGACGATGATCTGAAACGTGTTCTTGGCAATGGACACGGGATCACCGGCAGCTCCACCGGCATCGGTCAACTTCTTCATGTTCGAGTCGTCGGCGGACACAAAGACATCGGCTGGGGCACCTTGAATGATCTGCGTGACGAGGTCACTCGAGCCTGCAAAGTTGAACGTGACACTCGCGTCCGGGTGCGCCTTGTGAAAGGCCGTCCCAATCTCGTTGAACGCATCGGTCAACGATGATGCAGCGAACACGACGACCTTGCCTGTGGAGCGCGTGGTTGTCGTGGTCGAACTACATGCGGCCGCAACTGACGCAAACACAACGACGACCCCGATGAGGCCGCGACGGGAAGTGAGCATATGGCGATGATAGTCACTGGTTGACTAACAGCGGTCCACGGGCGCTCGCCGATTCGGATCTCAAACACGGTTATCTGATGTAGCAGACTGGTCAGCGTGTACACACCGCAGATTCTCAGCGCCCCGCTTGGAGCGCACACACCCGTTGATACAAACCTCCCGAACGGCGCCCGTCAGGCCCTTTGGGAATGGGGCGACGCACAGGTCGAGGTAGGCATCTGGGAATGCACACCTGGCGCGCTGCACGGCCCAACCGGCGACTACGACGAGATGATGTACGTCGTTTGCGGCCGAGGAACGGTGACACATGATGGCGGCGAGTACGACCTTGCCCCGGGAACCGCATGGGTCACCCCGCGTCACTGGCCATACACATGGACCGTGCACCAGACAGTGCGCAAGCTGTACGTCATTGATCACCGCCCGGGTGGTGCCGCGCCGTCGGCACACATGCCGAACGCGCACGTCGTGGCCGTCGGCAACACCAAGCCACGCGTACCGATCGAGGGCGATCCGCACGAGAGCACCAACGTTCTCTGGGCGCACAATGGACTCGACGTCGGGGTATGGGAATGCACTCCAGGCCGCTTCGCAGCCAGCCGCATTGGCTACGACGAAGTGTTTATCTGTCTGAGCGGCCAGGCCACGATGGAAGCCGACAACGGGATGCGCTTCGACCTCGCGGCGGGCTCGGTGCTCTACACCCCAGCGGGCTTTACGGGCACATGGCATGTCACGGAGACCTTCCGCAAGGTGTACTGCCTCGTCAACGGTCGGTGATGCGCGGATCGGCCCACATCGCCGACATGTCCACGACCTCCACCTTCAAATCTCGATAGCCGAAACTCATCGTGCGTAGAAACGATTCGGTTTCACGAATGGCGAATTCGCCTGCGGCGTTCTGGAGTTCTTCGCCAGTCACGCGAACCTCGTACCGAAAATTGAAATAGTCGATACGCGAGTCATACGTGAACGTTCCTTCGGTGGTGTAACCCGAGTTGAAGATGTCGTGCTCGCTCTGACTCGTCACCAAGTACCGACGCGACTCCTCGCTGAGATCATTGAATCGGCCGCGCACCGTCACGCGATACACCCTCGCCTGTGCGTCGTCGTCCATGCAGGCAGCGTAATCTGGGCGGGCGATGACGAACCGGGGCACCGACGATAATCGAGAGTTGGCGGCCGGGGACTTCTCGACGTGGCTCGGTGAGATTCAGGGAGCACTTCGGGGCGAGCGGTCATCGGAAGTGCCGTGTGGTTCGTGCACGGCGTGCTGCACCGCATCGCAGTTCATCCACATCGCGCCCGATGAAGCAGACACGCTCGCGCACATCCCGCTGGAGTTGGTGTTCCCCGCCCCACGACTCCCCCGCGGCCACGTGCTCCTCGGATACAACCAGCACGGGCATTGTCCGATGCTCATCGACAATCGGTGCTCGATCTATGAACATCGACCCCGGACGTGTCGCACCTACGACTGCCGCGTTTTTCCCGCGACCGGGCTCGCCGTCGACGACGATGACACCAAGGTGCTGATCGCCGAACAAGCGAAGCGCTGGCGATTCACCTTCGCAAATGAAGCTGGCCGCATCGAGCAGGAGGCGGTCGTCGCCGCAGCCCGGTATCTCCAAGAGAATCTTGCGTTACTCCCCGACGGCTCCGTTAAGGCGAGCACCACACACCGTGCGGTGCTTGCGATCCAGGTGCACGAGGCCTTCCTCGAGCGTGACGAAGCAACCGGGCAAGCAGTCGTGATCACTCCACAGCCCGCCGTCGTGGCGCTCAGAATCGACGGTCGTTCGTCTTCTTCTTCGGCGGCACCTTGAACGGCGCCTCGATCAGAGCCTCGAACGCAGCATCGTCGGGTTGCTTCTGATCGTTGAGCTTCTGAAGATATGCCTTCAGGGCGGCGCGTGCTGGCGCGACTTGGTCACCCTTGGTGCCGACCGAGCGAGCCAACGCATCTTTGGCCTTCACGACCCGATCGCGTCGTGTTGCCTTCTCCTCTTCGGAGATCGCACGCTTGGGCTTGTCGGCGGCAGCGGCCTTGCGACGGGCTTCCATTTCCTGCAGCGGTGTGAGCTTCGGGGCGATTGCCATGGCGGTATTCCTTCAGGTCGGTTTACTGCAAGATACCCGACCTGACCTGCCGATCCCCCAACGCGGCGATGCCAACAACTACTCCCGGGCGACCATCCCCGAATCCACTCCATGCACAGCGTTACGTTTTTTGGTGTGGATCTCGCTACGGCTAGCGTCAGCATCGCCCTCATTTGCCTCGTCGTCAGCGCAACATCGTTGATCCATTGGCGCATCGTGTTGGCGTACGCACGCTCCGAGCTGACTGCCATCATCGCCACGCTGACCTTGTCATTCACTTTGTCGATGATCGGCGACAACATCGGGGTGGTGTTGACGCTGGCGCTCGTCACCACAGTGTGGAGCGCTGCGGTGTTGTTGAGCCTCGGGACACGCGCCTATCGACGTGACCACCTCAATCGTGGCGATGCCGAGTTCAGCGAGTCGACTGTCTCCATGCCAGGCAACGTTGTGGTGATCAACGTCGCCTCACGTAAGCCACGCAGCGAACTGCTGCAGGGTGTCGTTGCTGCCGCGCTCTCTCTTCACGCGCGCTCGCGATCAGAACGCGAATGGTAAA
>JAYTWP010000227.1:0-4720 GCA_043743395.1 Actinomycetota bacterium
CACGCCAACGACGACCCGGGCGATTCCTGCGGCGACGATCGCATCGACGCACGGCGGGGTTCGTCCGTGGTGCGAGCACGGTTCCAACGTCACCACCAAGGTCGCGCCCGCCGCACCTGCGCCGGCAGCCGCAATGGCGATCACCTCGGCATGCGCGCCCCCTGGTGGCTCGGTCGCGCCGACACCAACAACGCGTCCGTTGGTGTCGAGCACGACAGCGCCGACCCAAGGGTTCGGTGACGTCAGCGACCGAACACTGGCCGCCTGTTCGACCGCGTGGCCCATCGCCTCTGCCTCGTCCATCAACATGTGATGCCGTCTGGCGCGGCGTTGGTGCCGATCAAGCGGTGGCGCATGCGGCAGCCGGCTCGTAGAGGGTGGTTCGTTGGGCGAGCGGCCTGCCGAGTGGCGCGACGATGTGGGTGAAGTCATCGGGTTGGAGGCCTTGGCCGTGGGTTGCTCCGGCGGCGCGGGAGATGTTCTCGTTCATCAGGGTGCCGCCGAGGTCGTTGACACCGGCACGGAGCAGTTGGCGGACGCCGTCGATGCCGATCTTGACCCATGATGCTTGGATGTTGTCGATCAACCCGCGGTACGCGAGTCGGGCGACGGCGTGCATCAGCAGGGTTTCGCGAAAGGTTGGGCCGCGACGCGCTTTGCGTTGCAGGTAGATCGGTGAGGCCATGTGCACGAACGGCAATGGGACGAACTCGGTGAACCCGCCGGTGCGTTTTTGCAGATCGCGGGTGACGACGAGGTGACGGGCCCAGTGCAGCGGCTGCTCGACTGAACCGAACATGATCGTGATGTTCGACGCCAAGCCAACCTGGTGGGCGGTCTCGTGGGCGTAGAGCCATTCCTCGGTGTTGACTTTGTCTGGGCACAGGATGGCGCGGATGCTGTCGTCGAGGATCTCCGCCGCGGTGCCGGGGAGGGAACGCAGGCCGGCGGCGATCAGACGGCGCAGGTACTGATCGAGCGGCTCACCGAGGCGTTTGGCGCCTTCGGTCACCTCCAAGGCGGTGAAGCCGTGAATGTGGATGCCGGGCGCAGCGTCGGCGACGGCGCGGCACACGTCGATGTAGTAATCGCCGTCGAAGTCGGGGTGGATGCCGCCTTGCAGGGTGATTTCGGTGGCACCGAGTTGTTGTGCTTCGGCGGCGCGTGTGGCGATGTCGTCGAGGGTCAGCAGGTACGGTTTGCCGCGCAGGTTCAGTGACAGCGGTCCTTTGGAGAACCCGCAGAACCGGCATTTGAACGTGCAGACGTTGGTGTAGTTGATGTTGCGGTTGTGGACCCAGGTGACCGTGTCGCCAACGACTGCTGCCCGTAGCGCGTCCGCGGCGGCGGCGATCGCGGTCACTTCTGGACCGCGGGCTTCGAACAGGGTGACGAGCTCGTCGATCCCCGGTTCCTGCCCGCGTTCGATGCCGGCGAGCACCTCGGCGACTGGCCCTGTGATGGGCCGTGACGGTGCGGGGAGCAGCGCCGGTGGCGCTGTCGACGCGCCCGAGTACCAGGCGGTCGAGCGGTCACCGATCAGGATCACGTCAGCGCCATCGGCTGTTTCGCGGGTGCCGGACACCTTCTCGGGGAAGTGCGCCCCGGGGTCGTCGCGGGCCAGACCGGCGGCGTCGGAACGGTCGAGGACCGGGAAACGCAGCGCCGGGTCGAGCCACCGCTGTGGGTCGAGCGCGTATTCGGGGTAGATCGTCAGTCTCGGTGCGAGGGTGTGCCCGGCCGTCTCGGTGACGTCGCGGAGCCGATCGAGATCGGGCCACGGACGTTCCGGGTTGACATGGTCGGCTGTCACCGCTGACACCCCGCCCCAGTCGTCGATCCCAGCCGACAACAGCACCGCGAAGTCGTCGGTGAGGTTCGGTGGTGCTTGCAGGTGCACGTCGACGGGCAGGATGAGGCGGGCGACAGCGATCGACCACAACAGTTCGTCGGGCGGGCAGGCCGGGCTGTGACGCATCCCGGAGACGTCTTTGGGCAGGAAGTTTTGGACGATCACCTCTTGGACGTGGCCGTGGCGGGCGTGGCTGGCGGCGATCGCCCGCAGCGCCTCGATCCGGTCCTCGCAACTGTCGCCGATACCAACGAGGATCCCGGTCGTGAACGTGATCTGCGCCGCCCCGGCAGCTTCGAGTGTCGCCAGGCGACGCGCAGGATCCTTGTCGGGGGCGCCACGGTGGCAGTGGAGATCACCGTTGAGCGACTCAATCATCATCCCCTGGCTGGCCGCCACCGGGCGCAGCAGATCAAGTTCGTCACGATACAACGCACCAGCGTTCGCATGAGGCAGCAAACCGGTCTCTTCGAGCACTCGCCTGGCTGCTGCAGCAAGATAGTCAATGGTCGTCGCGTACCCGTGATCGGTGAGCCACGTCTTCGCCTGCTCGTAGCGCAGCTCGGGACGCTCGCCGAGAGTGAACAGCGCCTCATGACAACCGGCCCTGGCCCCGGCGCGGGCGATGCTCACGACTTCGTCGAGCGACAAGAAGGGTGCAGCGACCCGGGCTGGTGGTTGGGCGAACGTGCAGTAGTCGCACGTGTCCCGGCACAACCGGGTTAACGGGATGAACACCTTCGGCGAGTACGTCACCCGGCGTCCGAACCGGACATCACGCACCTCACATGCGGCCGCCATCAACTCGGCAAGCGGAGCAACAAGAAGCACATCATCGGACCAGTCGACGAACATCGACGCACCCTAGCCCAGTCAGTTCTGTTCTGACACTCAATCAGTGCTGTTTTGCCACTGACCACCGTAGAGGGGCTTGGCCGGGCAGAATGAGTGGGTGAGCGCCACGAATGATGATGTCCCCCCAACCGGGCCTGTCGGCGGCGACGCGCAGGATGGCGCGAGCGAGGCGACCACGATCGAGCGCACGCTGGCCCTCGTCGGCGACCGCTGGTCGATCCTGATCTTGCGTGCTGCTTTCCGCGGGATCCGCCGCTTCGACGAGTTCTGCGCAGATCTCGGCATCGCCCGACCGATATTGACCCGCCGACTGCGGAAGCTGGTCGGTGCCGGCCTGCTGGCCAGGGAGCCCTATCAGGAGCACCCTGCTCGGTTCGAGTACCGGCTCACGCCCGCTGGTTTGGCGCTCTCGCCGGTGCTCGTCGCCCTCGTCCGATGGGGCGACCAACACCTCCCCAGCAGCCAGGCCAAGACGATGCTCGTCCACGCGCCATGCGGCACCGAACTCGTCCAAGGCTTCTGGTGCGACACCTGTGCCACCGTGTTCGGGCCGGGCGCAATACGCAGCGCCCAGCCTCAAAGATGATCGGCCTCGATCCCAGTCTGGCGACGCCAGGGTCGGACCCGGGCCCGGTTGCCCGGTTCGATGACCTTCGGGCTGGACGCAGTTTTGTTCTGCGCGATCAGGTCGTCGCACGATCTGTGTCGGAGATTCCCGACGTGGTGTCGTTGTTGGACAGCGCTGAGGAGCAGGCGCGAGCGGGTCTGTGGGTGGCGGTCGTGTTGACCTATGAGGCTGGTGCCGCGTTCGACGTTGCGTTTCCCCGGCGGCCGCTGCCGCCAGGTCTGCCGTTGGCGTGGACGGCTGCGTTCCGATCCCGCGAGCAGGTTCCGCCGTTGACGCCAGCGCCGTCTCCGACCGTGGTGGATGTTCGCCGTCGGGGCGGGTCGGAGTGGTTCAGGCATGGCGTCACGACGTGTCGTGATCTGATCGCGCAGGGTTTGACGTATCAGATCAATCTGACCGACCGCTTCGACGGCCGCCTCGTCGGGACCCCGTTCGACTTGTACCGGTCGATGGCCACAGCCCAAGGTGGTGCGTTCAACGCCTACATCGATCTCGGTGATCATGTGGTGGTCAGTGCTTCCCCTGAACTGTTCCTGCATCTTGACGGTGACCTGGTCACGGCACGACCGATGAAAGGAACCGCACGCCGGGCGGCCAGAGCCGACGAGGACGAACGAGTCGGTCGCGACCTGATCGAGTCGGTCAAGGACCGGGCCGAGAACGTGATGATCGTCGATCTGATGCGCAACGATCTGTCTCGCCTGGCCGGACCCGGCAGAGTCAGCGTCCCAGCACTCTTCACCGCCGAACGCTACGAGACCGTCTGGCAGTTGACGTCGACCGTACAGGCCGAAATCCGGCCGTCGCTCACCATCGTCGATGTTCTTCGGGCGACGTTTCCGTGTG
Source organism: Actinomycetota bacterium (assembly GCA_043743395.1). Classification (GTDB taxonomy): domain Bacteria; phylum Actinomycetota; class Acidimicrobiia; order Acidimicrobiales; family Ilumatobacteraceae; genus WLMZ01. Next base: position 4,182 of record JAYTWP010000227.1, read on the forward strand.
GCTCGGTGACCGGAGCACCCAAGGTCGCAGCGATGCGTTTCATCGATGAGATCGAGCCGTGGCCGCGCGGGATGTATTGCGGTGCCATCGGCGTCATCGAACCCAACGGTGCGTCGGACAGCCGCCGCCCGTCGGCGACGTTCAACGTCGCGATCCGAACCGCAGTGATCGACAAGTCGTCCGGCGTCGTCGAGTTCGGTGCCGGCGGCGGCGTGACATGGGGTTCACAACCCGATCTCGAAGACGCCGAACTCGAATCGAAAGCAGTCGTGCTGACGACCTGTCGGCCCGAGTTCCGTCTGTTGGAAACGCTCTGCGCTCACGACGGCGACGCAAGGAATCTCGACGCCCATCTTCGCCGGATGGCGTCGTCGGCGGCCTACTTCGGGTTCGAATGTGATCTGGACGAGGTGAGACGTGCCTGTTTTGCGGCTGCTGCACGCACGTCTGGAGCCGATGTGCACCGGATGCGGATCCTTCTGTCCAAGGTCGGCCAGGTCGAGATCGAACTCGATCACCTCGAGCCGGTGTCCGCCGCA
>JAYTWP010000228.1:0-13508 GCA_043743395.1 Actinomycetota bacterium
CGTTGCGTCCCAACATGTGGCGTTGTCGTAACGCCTGTCCATTGGCTTGGGCAGTCCGGCGCCGGCATCGGACATCTCGACCCCTCCGAAAAAGAACGCACCAAGCTTCATGGCAATTCCTCCAATGACGGGTCGCAGCGGTGAAGCGCTGCCGTTGCCGTCAGGTTATGACTGCGGTATTGATGGCGTCAATATTCCGCACGGCGGACGGGCGTGCTACTCGCCAGCGGCCGTTGCGAAGATGTCGAGCAGACGGTCGAGTTGATCGTCGGTGATGACCAGTGGCGGGCAGAACGTGTTCGTGTCGGTGTTGAGCGCACGCACGATTGCCCCGTTGGCGAGCATTCGGTCGCGAATGACGGTCGCGTTCTGGTCGGGCTTCAGGCCCGCTGCCCAGACGGCACCTTCGCCTCGGGCATGATCGATGATGCCGTCAGCGGCGAGCGCTTGCAGTCCTGCACCGAGACGCGCGCCCACGTGCGCGGCGCGCTCCACGAGCGATTCACGCTCCATGATCTCGAGGTTCTTCAGCCCGGCCGCGCACACGCTGGCATGGCCGCTGTAGGTGTAGCCGTGACGCAAGAAGAACGTTGGATCTGATTCGAGCGCATCGAGCGGACGGCGACCAACGAACACGCCGCCGAGCGGTTGGTAGCCAGACGTGACGGCTTTGGCGAAGCCGAGGAAGTCCGGCGTGACGCCAAAGTGTTGTGCGGCGAACCACGAACCAAGTCTGCCGAAGCCTGTGATGACCTCGTCGAAAATGAGGTGAGCTCCGTGCTGATCGCAAAGCCGGCGCAAACCCTGCAGGTAGTTCTCAGCGGGCGGCCATACGCCGCCGGCACCCTGCACCGGCTCGGTGATCACCGCCGCGATCTCGGAGCTGCGCTCCTTCATGAGGGAGGCAATGGCCTCGATGTCGTCGCTCGGAACCTGGACGACATCGGCGAGCAATGGACCGTAACCGACGCGGTTGAGGGCGATACCCTGCGCGCTGGTGCCGCCATAGTTGGTGCCGTGATAGCCGCGGGTGCGGCTGATGATGAGCGTGCGTTCGGGATGGCCAGCCTGTACGTGGGCAAGGCGTGACAGCTTCATCGATGTGTCGACTGACTCGCTGCCGCTGTCGACGAAGAAAACCCGGCCGTCTGCCATCGGGCTGAGGGTAAGTAATTTCTCGGCGAGTTCATCGGCGGGTCCGTTAGTGAATGGGTCGAAGCACGAATACGTCTCGAGCATGCTCATCTGCGCATGCACAGCATCGGCCATTTCGCGCCTGCCGTGTCCGATCGCGCAGTACCAAAGGCTGGCCATACCATCGATCAGTTCGTTGCCGTCAGCGTCCCAGAGCAACGCGCCTTCGCCGCGAACAATACGAATGAATGATTCGCGAGTGGTTGAGGCAAATGGGTGCAGAAAGGCCGATGGCATGACTCAACGGTAGTGGTTGCCGGGCGAGTGGTTCGATTCAGCTCGCAAGCGGCAACGGAGTGACGAATTCGATCGCTGTGCGGTCCGCGCTGTGCCGTGCGACTGAGAATCGATAGTTGCCGGGCTCGAGCCACCAGGCTTGCTCGGCCGAACGCCACACCATGAGTCGCGAATGCGGGACGGGGATCGTGAGAGTGCATGTCTCGCCCGGTGCCATCGACGGTGTACGTGCGAAACCGACCAGCAGTTGTTCGGCGCGTTCCACCGTTGAGTCGGGCAAGCCGACGTAGACCTGTACGACATCGATGCCGTCCGCAGTGCCGGTGTTGGTGACGGTGACGACGACATCGGTGGCTTCGGAGTCGGTGACGGCATGGACATTGCTTGCCTCGAACGTGGTGTAGGACAGTCCGAACCCGAATGGATATGCCGCAGCATTGCCCTCATGAGCCAACTTGGTGTACCCGTGCCAGCGATCGTATGTGGCAGTCGTACCACGGCGATCGAACGCGGGGAGGTGTGCTTCGGTGACCGGGATGGTGAGTGGCAAACGACCGCTCGGACTGACCCTGCCGAGCAGGACGTCGGCAAGTGCGTGGCCGCCCTCCATGCCCGGGTACCACACCATGACGATGGCGCTGACGTGATGGCGCCATGACTCCATCACGACGGCACTGCCCGACATGACCACGACGACCGTGTTGGGGTTCGCCTGCGCCGTGGCTTCGATGAGTGCCTCGTCTGATTCGCTGAGCCGGATATTCGCCCGGTCGCCGCCCGGTCCCATGCTGCGTTCGCCGCCCTGGCTGCGCTCGAATGCCTTCGTGAGGAGCGCGCCGGTGTCAGGTGTTTGGGGCGGGTAGAGCGACTGCAGATGTGCCGTTCCCTCGAGCCCTACGTACTCTCCCTCGTCGGCGTGCGTGTAGCCCACGACGACGATGGCGACATCGCAGCCCGCCGCGACCGAGGCTGCGTCGGCGAGATCGGATGCGTCCGAATACATGACATGAGCCTCACCGAGCGCCTCGCGCAGTCCGTCGAGTGGTGTAACAACAGACGGCGGACTCACGCGGCTACTGCCTCTGTCGCCCAAGTTGGCCACGCTGGCGAGTCGTCCGATGACGGCGACGGTTGTGGCTGATGGCAGAGGGAGCAGCGCGTCCTCGTTGCGCAACAGCACGATGCTCTTTTCGGCTGCTTCGCGAGCGAGCGCACGGTGGGCGGTGCTGCACAACAGCGCTGCTTGCGGCGACTCGTTGAACACAGGGGCGAAACGCAGCAGCGTGGAGACGATGCGCAGGCACGCCGCATCGATCTCTTCTTGAGTGATCTCGCCGCTGCTCATTTGTTCGGGCAGGTTTTGCGCGCGGATCATCCGAAATGGCATCTCGATGTCCAAGCCCGCGCGCACGCTCTTGGCAGCGTCGCGTAGCCCGAAGATGAAGTCCGAAATCACGATCCCTTCAAAGCCCCATTGTTCGCGCAGCACGTCGGTCAGTAGATGGCGGTTCTCGCCGCACCACTCGCCGTTGACCGAGTTGTACGCGCTCATCACGCTCGCCACGCCTTCGTCGATCACTCTGCGAAAGTGCGGCAGGTAGACCTCGTGGAGCACTCGCTCATCGACGGTGACATCAACACAAAAGCGCGTGTTCTCCATGCTGTTCAGCACGTAGTGCTTCACGCACGCCATCACGTGACGCTGCACGCCGCGGGTGAGCGCTGCGCCCATCTCACCGAGCAGGACCGGGTCTTCGCCATATGTCTCTTGTGATCGCCCCCACGCGGGGTGGCGCGCAAGATTGATGCACACCCCGCCGAAGAAGTTCGCGTTCTTGATGCGAAGCTCCGTGCCGATCGCGTCGCCGATTCGTTCTTCGAGGTCGATATCGAAGCTGGCGCCGCGCGCCATGCTCACCGGGAAGCACGTGGCCGGCTCGATGACGACACCGCGCGGCCCGTCGCTGAACGCGATTCCGGGAATCCCGAGGCGTTCGCACGAGCCGCCGGGGAACGTGTGCTCGACATAGCCTCCGCCGATCATGTCGGCGAGCCCCGGCCAGAAATCGAGGTCGCCGTCGAGGCATTCCAACCGTTCCTGGTGAGTCATCTGCGCGACGAGCTCTGCGGCCTGCTCGGCTACGTCCGCCCCCGCCGCGATGTGCTCGAGGGCTCTGTCAAACGGGGTCGGCATGGTGCCGACTGTAACGCCGCGGTACCACCGTGTCGGTCAGTGACTCGGCGCTCCCGCCGCCGCAACGTCGCCAGCCTGGAAGAGTCCAAGTGCGCCCTTGCCCACGTTGGCAAACTTGTGCGTCACAATGGGGTAGAGCCCCGCTGCATCGAAGGTGAACTCAACGAAGCCGCCCTGGGCCGGTTGCAGATCGAGGGCCTGCGAGCCACCATGACGATCGTCGGGCTGCAAGTTGTAGGTACCTTCCTTGAACACGGTGTCAAAGATTGTGCCGACGATGTGGAACGACGAGTTCTCCGACGGACCAGCATCCACCACCCAGACACGAACACGTTCGTTCGGTTCGACCCGGATCGGTGCCACCTTGTACTGGCTCACATAACCGTTGAAGACCACAGCGTCGGCCTGCTCCGCCATCATCTTGGTGAGATCGCCTGGCTCGCCTTGAGGGCCGGTGTACAACTCGGACTGCACGAGGAGGTACTCGTGATCCACGGGCTTCAGAACGGGTGGGTCGATGATAATTGCGCCATACATGCCGTTTCCGATGTGGTGCAGAGCCGGTGCAGTGCCGCAGTGGTACATAAAGGCGCCGGCGAACTTGGCCTTGAATTGGTAGACCAACGACTCGCCTGGCTTGATCGAGCGCATTTCCACGTTCCAGGCGACTTTGCTCGCGTGGAAGTCGATGGAATGTTGGATCTTGCCGTCGTTGACGAGTGTGATCGTGAAGAGATCTCCGACTTTGCCGCGCAGCGTGGTGCCGGGCACCGTGCCGTCGAAGGTCCACATCATTTGCGTGACGCCGGGAGCAACTTCGATCACCTTCTCGATGGCGTGCATCGTGATCTTGTGCTCGGTGCCCTCAAGCGCGGGCTTCAGCATCGGGTCGTAGGGCTTCCAATCAGCGGCGGTCTTGGCGTTGAAATCGATCTTGGCGTCGTTGTTCGCCGGTTGCGTGGTCGCACTTGCCGCGGAGCCACCGGAACCGCCCGAGCCCCCGGATCCAGATACTGAACTGTTGTCCCGACGGCCGAGGGCGATGGACGCGACGAGCAGCGCAACGATTGCGATGATTGCGGCGATGGACCACATTGCCCATCCAACGGGATCGCGTCGCTGCTTGCCAGCGACGAGGTCGACGACCTGAGTGTCGTCAGTGGTTGTGTCGTCGTCGCTTGGAAGTGGTGTGTCCATGGAAATGCCGCCGTCCTTCGTGGTGGAAGATGGGTGTTGAAACCCACAATGGACCACTGGTGCGGTAAGCGGAAGGGACTTTGGTCACTTTCGGCAGTGTCATACAGGTGGCGACTCGGCGACGATGAGATCGACCCGGGCCCGCTGCGGCGTGCCCTCGCTGATCCAAATCGCAAGCAGCACCAGCGCCCCACCGAACGCGTGCCTGAGGTACAGGTGCTCGCCGACGACGAGCCACGAAAACACAACGCCAAGCAGTGGCGTGAGAAACATCGAGACGGCAACGCGGTTGGACGGTTGATTCGCCAACACTGAACACAAAAACAGATACCCGAGCGCGGAACCCACTCCGAGAAAGAGCACTGCCCACGCTGCCTTGGGATGGATGTTGTCGCCGCGCAACATGCCGCCGTTCGCGACGTCGAACAGGCACGCGGGAATGACGAAGAACAGCGCGCCGACTTGGGTGATTGCTGCGACGGCGAGCGGATCAACGCCCTGCCCGGCGCGTCGGACGAACGCGGTGTAGATCGAGAAGGTGATCACGGTGCCGAGCAGCAAGATCATCGGCAAGATCGCTGCACCGTGACTGCCCTCGGAAAGAACTCCTGACGCCACCACAACACCCGCGATCCCGAATGCGAGAGCGAGGTACGAGCGGGGTGATGGTTTGTCGCCGACGATCAGTGCGCCGGCGAGCGCCACGCCAATTGGTTCCAGGCCGACGATGATCGAGCTGATCGTGGCCGAACCTCGGTCGACGCCGACTCCGAGGAACACCGCCATCAGACCGATCCCGAACATGCCGATGAGGATCAGCCGTCGGCCGTGTCCCCGGGCTGAGTGCAATCGTTTGCGTGCGACGATCACCAGAAAGGTTGCAGCGATGACGAACCGGCCGAGGTTGGTGGTTGCGGGACCGAAGCTCTCGCCGGCGAGTTTGTAGGCCGGCATGCTGCCACCGAAGAACGTGACCATCAACAACAGCGCGGCGCGCACTCCCATGGTGGCCGGTTCAGATTTGGCGGGCGGGGTGATGACGCTTCGGGTGTCACGCATCGGGCGTCACCACGGCGCGCCCGCGCAGCAGGCCGTGATGCAGCGCGTCATAGGCCTGCTCTACGTTCTGCAACGAGAACAGGTCCGCCTCGCTGCAGATGAGACCTTGCTCGGCGAGGCGAACAACATCGTGCGCGTCGGCCACGCTCGAGCCTTGAAAGTTGAGTACCTCGCCGTCGCGTGGCAACCCGCCGTACCACGGACGCTTCAACGTTCCGCCGTTCGAACCAATGACGGCATAGGTTCCGTACGGTTGCACGCTGGCGACCCCGGTGTCGATCGTGGCGTCGATACCGACGAAGTCGAGCACGGCGGTTGCGCCGTCGCCGTTGGTGATGCGGCGCAATTCGGCTGCGGTGTTGGTATCGATGCCGACGATCGTGTGATGTGCGCCAAGCTCAGTGGCGTAGGACAGCCGAGCCGGGTTGTTGTCTATAGCAATCACGGTTGCAGGGCTGAGCGCGCGCAGCATTTGCACCGCGAATGCGCCGAGGCCGCCGGCCCCGATCACGACGGCGACGGAGCCGGGAGTGAGCTTGTGCAACACCTTGCGCACACCGTGGTACGACGTCGCCCCCGCGTCGGTGAGCGGGGCCGCGATGCGGGGGTCGAGCGTGCCGATGCTGACGACATCGCGCGGCGCGCGCGCCTTTACGAATTGCGCGAGTCCGCCGTCGCGGCCGTAGCCACGTCCGGCGAGCCCATGCGGGCAGGCGCTGTCGTGACCGCGTACGCAGAGCGCGCAGACGCCGCACGAACTCGGTGAGACCAGTGCGACGGCCTGACCGATATCGAATCCCGTGACGCCGGTACCTATGGCGGCGATCCATCCACCAACTTCGTGTCCGAGCGTGAACGGCATGTGCCATCCGATCAACTCGCCAATCGAGCCCGGGATCTGCATCATCGTGAGATCGCTGTGGCACAGACCGTTACCTGCGACCTTGATGAGGACCTCGCCGGCACTGACGGTGGGCACATCGATCTCCACCAGTTGAGGCGGTTGTTGCCACTCGAGCAGGCGATACGCCAGCATCGTTGATGGTACTGACGTGTTCATCTTGCAGCTGGCCAATCGGTTGGGCGAAGCGCTGCATCGGTGCCGCCATCCATCACGATGAAGCTGCCGACGAAGAATCCAGCGATGGGCGACAGCAGGTACGTGATCAACGATGCGACCTCAACAGGTTGACCCGCCCGCTGAATCGGCACGGGGTAGATATTGCCGAGTCCGAGGACGAAGTCGATGCCGCCTTCGGTCATCGGGGTTTCGATGAGGCCGGGAGCGATTGCGTTGAGGCGAATGCCTGCACCGATCCAGTCGGCGTTGGCGGCATGCATCCGCACCCAATGTGCGAGCGCCAGCTTCGAGGCCGGATACCCACCCATCGGCGAGCCTGCCGCGGTGCGGCGCGCGGTAGGTTCGTCGTCGGCCAAGCATGCGCTCACGGTGGCCGCGGGAATGCCCGCCTGCGCAACCGTGCTGTTGGAACTAATGGCAACGGCACTCGAATTGGTGCCGCGGACGAGCATCGGTCGCAAGCCGCGCAACGTGGCCACAGCGCCGAAGTAATTGACGGAGACGACCAACTCTTCGTTCGAGCCACTGGAACTGATACCGGCCGCGGCGACGAGTCCGTCGAGCACACCGTTACTTTCGGTGCCAACCTGATCGACCATAGCGCGACGACCGTCGGGTGTCGACAAGTCCGCGATCACCTCCGCATCGCGTACGTCGATCCCAATGACGCGGTGACCCTCAGCTTCCAGCGCCGCTCGCGTGGCGGCGCCGATGCCGCCCGCAGATCCCGTGATCGCAATGGTGCTCACAACTGCGCGCCGACCAACTCGATACGCGCTGAGTTCAGTCCGAACACAAATGCGTTCGGCAACGCTTCGACGGATCCGGCGACGATCTCGAATGAGTCGACACGGCGGATGAACTCTTCGAAGAACGTGCGGATCTCGAGTCGGGCAAGTGCAGCGCCGAGGCAGAAATGGGTTCCGAAACCGAAGGCGATGTGATGGTTGGGCGTGCGGGCAACGTCGAACACTTCGGGATCGGTGAAATGGGCAGGATCACGGTTGGCCGACGAGTACATCATCAGTACCTGATTGCCGGCCGGGATCGTGGTGCCGTGGAGGTCATAGTCCCTCGCGGCAACACGACACATGTTGTGGATCGGTGTGACGTAGCGAATGAACTCTTCGACTGCGACCGTGAGATCGGCGCCGTCCTTGAGCAACGACCACTGGTGGGGGTTGGCATGCAGGTTCAACAGTGTGCGCCCAATAACGGTGCGCGTGGTCTCGGCGCCACCGTCGAGCAGCAACAGCGCGTCCGAGACTGCCTCGTTGAGACCGAACTCGTAGCCCGGAATTTCTGCAGTGGTGTACATGCTCATCAGGTCGTCCATCGGGCAGAGCTTTTTCTGCTCGTACAACTCGCCAGCTGCAACCGCGAACTCGATTGCTGCGTTCATGCCGTCGTCGTTGAAATACCGTGGTCCACCGCCGAGTGCGATTGTTCGTTCGGACCAATCGCGAAGTTTCGGCCAGTCGGCGTCGTCGAAACCCAGCAGCCGCCCGATCATCAATGCCGGCAGCGGTGAGGCGAGTTCCTGGATGACCTCGACCGAACCTTTGGCGAGTGCTGCATCGAGCAAGCCAGTGACGACATCGCGCACGGCTTGCTCTTTGTCGGCAACGGCTTTGTGAGTGAACCGGCGCGACACAAGGTTGCGTCGCAGCGAATGAAGCGGATCATCGAGACCAATGATGGCTTGATCTGCTGGCAGGTTGGGCCGGTAGCCGCCCTTTACCTGATCACTGTTGATGAACACGTCCTTGCGGCGTTCGATCTCAACGATGTCGTCGTATCTGGAGATGCCCCACAGTTCATTGATCGCATCCCAGTAGGCCGGGTCGTTGTCGCGCATCCACGAATACGTGCTGTATGGATCGTTGATGTAGAAGTCGCCATCGAGCAGGTCGATCGTTCTGGTGCCCATGTTGCGACTGTATCTGACATGGTGTCAGATATGGAGAGCGAAGAGCATCGCTGCAGCTTGCGCGTCCGCGTTGTACTTAACGGTCGAGCACGCTCGACACCGGCACGCGGGTTGCGTCGAAGAATGCAAAGAACTCTTTGGTGGATCCGGTCAAGTACCGATTTGGATCTCCGCCCATGCGCTGATCGATGAATCGACCTGCGAGATTGCCGGATGCATCGGGGCCGAAGGTGAAGAAGACGGGCCACGTTCCGTTGATGTCGAGTTGCATCGCTTTCACGCAACCGATATTGATCAGTGACGTCGCAAGTTGTGTGGCGTTCACCTTTCCAACGAGCAAGTACGCCATTCGACCATCGTTCATGACGCAGGCGGCTGACCGCGGCACGTAGACCCTGTTGCCGTAATCTGCACCCCACCACACGCCTTCCGCGATGCCCTTGGCAACCTGGGATTTGCCGCTGTCGACGATCAGGATCAGATTCTGGCGAAGGCTGATCCATGACCCATCGTCTTTGATGTCGCGACCCAGCACGCCCAGGGCGAGACGACCGTCCTTGCTCACGGCGAGCGTGGCATCACCCTGTTTGAGCGGCTTGACCTCGACGCCCTCGGTCTTATATCCACCCTTGATGTGTTCGAACCGAAAGCCCCCGTTCATTGCCGCGAGCAGCGCCGGCTGCAACTCGACCGGGACACGATTGGAGCGGGTCCAGGTTCCCCCCGGCTCCTCGGCGCCGTTGAACAGCCCGGCGCGCAGATGTGTCTGATCGATTTCCACCACCGTCGCAACGACACCGCCCGCCGCTGGTAGTGGGCGCAAGCTGGTCGCCCACATCGTGTCTTGGCCAGCGGCCTGCGCGATTGGTGACCACTGGCCTTCGGCGCTCAGCGCTGGGGTGAAGAGAGGGGCGATTGGCATTGGCGCAACCGGTGCGGGCCCGGACGGCACGACCGGCGGCAGTGCGGCTGAAGGGGTAGTGCCGGTGGCGCGTCCCGGATTGAGATGGGTTGCCACAGCGATTGTGGGTTTGCCGGCCGTGGCGACGCTCAAGTCGCGAGCCGGGGTTGCGAGAGCGAGACGCTTCGCTGGCGTCTTGGATGGTGGCGTGCTGTACGCCTTTGTCTCCATCCAGTCGATGACTGTGCCGAGGTGATGGTCGCGACCCCACGAGGCCATCCGCTCGGAAACGGTGTCGCCGTTGTTATGACCGACATAGGACACGAACGAGATGCCGGTCCAGACGACGACGATCGCAGCCAACGACTTCGTAACGATCCAGAGATCGTGGCGCTGGTGTTGAAACGGTGTGAGAATCCTGGCCCGCTTTGCGACTCGTCGGTCGCGCCGTTGCGATCGACTGAATCTCGTGAACCACGTGGCCATGCCGACGACGCTAATGGTGGTCGGACCAAATTGGCCCTCGGGCAACTTGACGTTTTACCAAGAGTTGTTATAGCGACGATCTGGAGGCGCTGAGGCGTTTGTACATCGAGCGTTGCGACTTCGCGAGGTGCACGAACTCGGCGTACAACGGCGCGCATGCGGCCACTGAGGTTTGGTCGGGCTCGAACACGCGCGCCGTTGGCGCACGCTCGTTGATCTCGCCGAGCGTGAGGTGGCCGAGGTGCATTGCTGCGAACCACGCCGCGCCGCGCACGTTTACGTTCACGGGATCGGCCACTTGTTGGATCGGGCGGCCAATGACGTCGGCGTGGATCTGGCACCACAGATCTGACTGCGCGCCCCCACCGAGAAGTCGCAGACCGTCAAGTGGTCGCCCAGCAAACTTCTCCGTCGCTTCGAGCAGCCAACGTGCGTTGTATGCAACACCTTCGAGCACCGATCGCACGAGATGGGCCCGTGTCGTTGAGAGCGACACGTTGAGAAAGCTGGCCCGCAGGTTGTGGTCCTCGACCGGTGAGCGTTCACCGCTGAGCCACGGGCAAAAGATGACCCCGCCGCTACCCGCAGGTACCGTGGCAGCCTCGGCCGTGAGTGTTGCGTAGTCACCGTCGGTGATGACGGCGTCGCGCAGCCACCGCAGTGCGGCCCCGCCCGTGTCGTGGTTGTTGGCGATCAGGTATGAACCTGTGCGTATGCCTGGGATGGAAGCCATCTGGTGGGCGACGTCGGTCTTTTTGAAGGGTACCGGTGACGAAACCCACGCGGTCGTGGAGATAGAGATGTGCCCGGCGAAGTCGGCGACCGCCCCTGCGCCGATCGCTGCCGTATGGAGATCCGGGACGCCACAGACGACGGGTGTGTCAGCGGCGAGTCCGACTTCTTCGGCTACCGACTTCTGCAAGGTACCCAACACTGTTCCGGTGGCCACGAGGGCGGGCAGCTTCGCGACTGAACGTTTTGCGAGTTGTGCGAGTGTGGCGTTGTAGGTGGTGGCTGCATCACCCCGGTTATCGGTGAGCCACGACAACACCATCGATGCGGGCGTGGCCGCAACACGGCCAGTGAGCCTGGCACCGACGTAGTCGACGGGCTCGATCAGGGCATGCGCGGCTCGGTAGACCTCGGTCCTTCGATGCTGGAGAAACTGTGCGTGACCGGTGGGATCGGCACCTGCAGGACTCGGTGCTCCACCAGCGAGTCGCAGCCATTGCACGATCTTGTGGGGGGCATAGCCCGCAACTTTCAGGGGGCCTCCGACGATCGATTTCGACCATTGCTTGCCGCGCGTGTCGGACCACAACAGGCAGGGACCCAGCGCGTTGCCGGCGCTGTCAACGGGCACCGTTGAGCCCCATTGACCCGTGATGCCGATACCCGAACACGACTGTGACGGGTCTGCGCCACGAACGACCTCGCGTATCGCGTCGGTGATGGCGAGCCACCACGCATCGGGGTCCTGCTCCGCTCCGCCGCCATCGGTGAGGGTGGTCTCGATCGAGCGAAAGGCGCTCGCGATGACATGCCCTTCTTCGCTCACTGTGGCGACTTTGGCGCCACCTGTGCCGAGGTCGATCGCGAGATACCAGCGATTCTGCATGGGCTGCATTCTTGCGTACGCGGGCCACTGCGCACGACCGCCGCGATCTGAGTGTGCAAGGCTCGCAGGCATGAGTACGTATCCATACGCCGACAAGTATCCCGTCCTGCGCGGCCTGCCCAATGAGGGTCGTGACCGCGCTGGCATCCTCGCCGAGTTACGCGAAATGGCCACCAGCGAAGACGCGTTCTGGCATACCGGAAAGGCGAGTGGGTCTTTCTATTGCGGCGACATGGATCACTATGCGTTCATGTCAGAGGCCTTCGGTCTCTATGGCCACATGAATGCTCTTCAGCGAGATGTGTGCCCCAGCGCGACTCGGTTCGAGGGCGAGATCATCGCAATGGGTCTCGATCTCTTCAACGCCGGCGCAATCAGCGGTGCTGACCCGGTCGGCATGATCACGAGTGGTGGAAGCGGCAGCATCCTGCACGCGATGCTCGCCTACCGCGAGCACGCGCAATCGAATCGGGGCATCACGCGCCCCAACTTCGTGAAGCCCGAAACGGGTCACCCGGCCTTCGACAAGGCGTGCCACTTACTCGGCATCGAGTTACGCGTTGCGCCGGTGGATGCTGCAACCGCGCAGGTCGACGTTGCCGCCCTCGAAGCGATGATCGATGAGCAGACGATGGCAATTCTGGGATCAGCATCCAACTACGGCTATGGCACCATCGACCCGATTGCCGAGCTGGGCCGCGTCGCGCTCGCGCACGGGGTTGGACTGCACGTGGACGGCTGCTTGGGCGGGTTCATCTTGCCGTTCGGTGAGCAGCTCGGATACCCGATCCCGCCATTCGATTTCCGCGTTCCAGGTGTCACTACCATCTCGGCCGACACGCACAAGTACGGCTACGGGCTCAAAGGCACGTCGCTGTTGCTGTTTCGAGACCGCGCGCTTCGCGATGGTCAGTACTTCTTTCAGACCAACTGGTCGGGCGGCAAATACTGCTCGCCGGGAATCGATGGATCGCGCTCTAGCGGTTTGCTCGCCGCGACGTGGGCAGGCATGGTTGCTACGGGCAGAACCGGCTATCTGCGCTATGCGAAGGAGATCTTCGAGACGGCAGTATCCATGCAGGACTGTGTGCGCAGCCACGATCAGTTGCGGCTGATCGGCGATCCCACCTATCTGTTCGCGTTCACCTCAGACGACTTCGACATCTATCACGTCAACGATTCGCTGCGCAGCCGCGGATGGCGGATGAACGGACTGCAGTACCCGAACGCCATTCATATGGCTGTCACTCGCCCGCAAACGCAACCAGGTGTGGCCGACGCCTGGGCCACCGATCTCGCCGTTGCGGTCGACTATGCAAATGCCAATGCGGGCAAACCAGCGAAGAGCACCGCAATCTACGGTGGCGTTTCCGGAGGGTGGAGCGAACAAGCCGATGATTTCATCCGCTCGATCATGACCGACATGCTCGACAAACATCAGGGCTTGCCGCCTCAGTAACTCGGTCTACAGAACGATGTTGCCGTACATCTCGCCGAGTGGATCGCTGATCAACTCGAGACGCGTGCCGTCCGGATCAAAGAAGTAGATCGATGATCCGTCGATGTGGGCATAGCTGATGCCGACGTCATCGAGCTTGCCCTTCAGGTGCA
>JAYTWP010000229.1:0-3638 GCA_043743395.1 Actinomycetota bacterium
GTCACCAGAACTTCACCACCACAGACCTCCTCGCCGGAAGTGACCACCAAGGTAACAACGACCGAGAAGCCAACAACCACCACGACGGCACCAGAACGCCGCTCTCGCACGCCTCGCACCACAGTGCCAGCTACGGCGCCAACGACCACGGCCCCCGGTTCGGACGATTGACGCTACGCCATCGTGGCGTGCATGGCAATCTGGGCCACGTGACAACACTTCGCGACACGCATCCTTTGGACTGGTTGGTCGCCTGCGAGGAGATCCGTCAACTCGCATCTAGATATGCGGTTGCCATCAATCATCGAGATCTCGATGCGCTGGCCGAACTGTTCGTGCCCGATGTTCGTGTCGGTCGCGATCTCACGGGTCGAGAAGAGCTCAAACTGAACATGTCGGCACAGCTTGGTGATGGTGGTCATCGCACGATCTTGCAGGTGAGCAACCATGTCATCGATGTTGCCGACGCAGATCACGCGTCGGGCATCGTGGGTACCCGCGCTGAGATCGAGCGTGGCGACCACTGGATCATTCAAGTCATCGAATACCACGACACCTACGAACGTCGCGACGGTCGTTGGCTTTTTGTGCGTCGACGACACCATCTCTGGTACGGCGCCGACATGCTGCAGCGACCGAACCACTTGCCCGACGCCAATTGGCCGCAGAGTCAGACTGGCAAGGGCGCACTTCCCGAACTCATGCCCAGTTGGCAGGCGTGGCAGGCGGCGAATCCATCCGGCAAAGAATCAGCGTGACGTGTCCTGTGGCGTTGCCAAGAGTGCAAAGGCAATTGCGCCAGCGTGACCTACGTTCAACGAGTCGGCATCGCCGCGCAGCGGTATCCGAACGGGCTCGGCCCGCGCGAGCGTTCGAGAGCTGAGTCCCGGACCTTCTGCACCGAGAAACAGCGCGATCTGGTCGTCGGGCGTGCGCGTGATGTCATGGATCGAGCGTGCGGCAGGCGATGGCGTGAGGGCCAGCATTCGGTAGCCGGCGTCGGCGACGCGCTGTAGGTCGACCGACCAGTCGATGGACCTCACGATCGGAAGGAACAAGATCTCACCCATCGACACGCGAACGGTGCGCCGATAGAAGGGGTCGGCACACGTTGGATCGAGGAGCAGGGCGTCTACCCCGAGCGCTCGTGCCGAACGCGCAATTGCACCGAGATTCTCGGGGTCGTTCAACCCCTCGAGAACTGCAAGAGTTCGGCTCTCGCGCAGAACCTGGTCGAGAGGCGGTGACGCGCTTCGGTCGGCAGATGCGACGGCGCCACGATGCAGATCGAAACCTGCAACCTGGGCCAGTACCTCGCGGCTCGCGATGTAGACGGGACACGTCAGCGGATCGAGTAGTGCTTGCATGCGGTCGTAGCGCTGTTGCGTGACGAGTACGGACCGAAGGATATACGTCGATGCGACGAGACGCTCGATGACATTGATGCCTTCCGCAATGAAGAAATCGTTCCCCTCGAGACTGCGTCGGTGTTCTGGATCGCGCAAGCCCACATAGTCGGCCAGCCGCGGGTCGCTGGGATTCGTGATCGCGAGCGGTTCCATGACTGTCCGGAGATTACCGCGCGTCTTGGCTCTCACGTTCGTGTTTGTGCCAACCTTCTGAGCGTGTTGGAACAAGTGGTTGTCGTGGGTTCGTCGCTCGCTGGCGTTCGGGCCTGTGGTGGTTTACGCAACGAGGGTTTTACGGGCTCGATCACCATGATCGGTGCCGAGACTCACGTGCCGTACGATCGCCCACCGCTGTCGAAGAAAGTGTTGTCCGGCGAATGGGAGCCCGATCGGATCGCGCTTGTCCGCCCCGACGAACTCCAAACGCTGCAACTGCAGATGCGACTCGGTGTTGCGGCAGCGTCGTTGTCCACGACCAAGAGGCTCGTCACCCTGGCTGATGGTTCAGCAGTGTCGTACGACGCAATTGTGATTGCGACGGGTGCGGCAACACGCCGACTGTCGGACCAACTCGAACACGATTCAGTTTTCGAACTACGCACGCTCGACGACGCGCTTGCACTTCGTTCGCGGATCGTCGCTGGAAACCTGCGTGTCACGATCATCGGTGCTGGTTTCATCGGTTTGGAGGTTGCCGCGACGGCGCGCCTCCTCGGCAACGATGTGGTGGTGCTCGAAGGCGCAGCGGCACCACTCGTGCGCGGCCTCGGGGCTGAGATGGGGGTCGCAGTCACTCAGCTGCACGCCGATCATGGGGTGCCGATTCGATGTGGAGTTCAGGTGCTCGGTATTGAAGACCGAGGCGCTTCGTTGGTGGTGCAGCTCGGCGATGGCGACGCCGTCATCAGCGACGTGATCGTGGTTGGCATCGGTGTTTCGCCTGTCACCGAATGGCTGCAGGACAGTGGTCTCACGGTGCGCGACGGCGTCGTGTGCGATCCAACGCTCAACGCCGGTGTGCCGGGCGTGTACGCAGCCGGCGATGTCGCGCGTTGGCCGAACCCGCAATTCGACGGAGAGGAAATGCGCGTCGAGCATTGGACGAACGCTTCGGAACAAGGACTCCTCGTAGCGAAGAACCTGCTCGCCACAGCGCGAGGCGAACAACCCGAGGCCTACAGTTCGGTCCCGTTCTTCTGGAGCGAGCAATATGGCACGCGCCTGCAGTTCATCGGCCGCGCGGCTGGTGACGACGACGTGCGTATCGTCAAGGGGTCGGTGCGCGAGCGTTCGTTCTTGGCGCTCTACGGATCGAAGGGTCGATTTCGTGGCGCACTGGGTCTGGCCATGCCAAAGCCGGTCATGCAGTGTCGTCGCTTTCTCCTCGACAAACTGTCGTTCGCGGAGGCGATCGAGGCAGTCTCTGCGCTGTGAACTAACGGGTGACAGCACGTGTACTGAGGCGTAACATTCGACCATGAGTTCACATCTGTCAGACGTCTGGTTTTCAGTCACTCCGTTGCAGGTGGCGAGCGGCAAAGGCTGCTGGGTCACCACTACCGATGGGCATGAGTATCTCGACTTTGCGGGTGGCATCGCCGTCAACTCCACGGGTCATTCCCACCCCAAAGTCGTGGCGGCCATCGCCGAACAAGCTGGCCGGTTCATCCACGCGCAGGTCAATGTGTACAAACACGATCTGCTTGAACCGCTCGCTACGAAGCTGAGCGAGATCACACCGGAAGGGATCGACAAGTTCTTTTTTGCTAACTCCGGAGCAGAGATCACCGAAGCGTCGGTGAAGCTGGCCAAGCAGGCCACCAAGCGTCCCCACATCATCGTGTTCAGTGGCAGCTTCCACGGCCGAACACATATGGCAATGGCGATGACCACCTCCAAGACCGGATATCGGGCAGGACATTCTCCTCTCCCGGCCGGTGTGTTCGTTGCTCCGTACCCCGATCACCTCGCACCCGACCAGGATGCCGAGGTCGCGCGTGCGTTGCGTGGTGTCGACCACCTCCTCAAATCGATGACTGCTCCTGAGGAGACAGCGGCGATGATCCTCGAGCCGGTGCTCGGCGAGGGTGGCTACGTGCCGGCGCCGGCTGCGTTCATCCAGGGTCTGGTCGAGCGGTGCCGCGCCCACGGCATTTTATTCATTGCCGATGAAGTGCAGAGCGGCTTCGGTCGTACCGGCAAGATGTTCGCGGTCGACCATTTCGGCAT
>JAYTWP010000230.1:0-5820 GCA_043743395.1 Actinomycetota bacterium
GCATCGTTCGCCGACGAGCGACCGCTCACCGACCACGAGATCATCACCATCACCGATCACCTCTACATCGGCGGCAATGAGACAACCACGTTTGCACTCACCTCGGCGTTGTGGATCATGCTCCGTGAGCCAGGTTTGTACGAGCGCCTCCGGGATCACCGCGAGTTGGTCGAGGTCTTCATCGAGGAAGCCATGCGCATCGAGTCGCCTACCCAGGGTCTCTTCAGATTGGTGGCGGCCGACACGCAGATCGCCGGGGTGGCTCTGCCCGCTGGCTCGGTTGTGCACATCCGCTATGCGTCGGCGAACCGGGACGAGCGGATGTTCGCAGATCCGGACAACATCGATCTCGAGCGATCGAACGTCCGACGGCACATGGCATTCTCGCTCGGTGAGCACCACTGCCCCGGCCACGGCCTGTCGCGGCTGGAACAGAACCTCGCGCTCAACGCGATTCTCGACCGACTTGCGAACCTGCGCCTCAGCGAGGGGCTCAACGATTTTGCCCATCAACCCGGCTTCGTACTGCGCGCACTGGAGCAATTGCACATCAGTTGGGACGCAGAACCTGCGTCAGAAAAGTGAACCGCCTCAGTTAACGTTGCCCGACATCTCATTATGGCAAAGGGGGCACAGATGACTGGTCGTTTGGCTGGCAAGGTGGCGGTGATCACCGGAGGCGCAAGTGGCATCGGCGAGGGCACCGTACGTCGATTCGTCGACGAGGGCGCGTCGGTGGTCATCGCCGATCTACAACGCAAACCCGGAGAGGCACTCGCCGCCGAACTTGGCTCCGCAACTCGGTTCATTCTCACCGACGTCACCAAGGAAGAAGACATTGCTGCAGCCGTCGATCTCGCCGTCAGCGCGTTCTCAAGTCTCGACATCATGTTCAACAACGCTGGCATTGTCGGCGTCGTCGGCCGCATTGCGGAGACACCCATCGCCGACTGGGATCGCACCGTTGCGGTCCTGATGCGAGGCGTGTTTCTCGGCATCAAGCACGCGGCACGGATCATGGTCCCGCAGGGATCGGGATGCATCATCTCGACCTCGAGCACGGCGGGAATCATGGGTGGGCTCGGCCCGCATTGCTACACCGCGTGCAAGCACGCAGTCATCGGGCTCACAAAGTCGGCGGCATCCGAGCTCGCCTCCAGCGGGATTCGGGTCAACGCGATTTCACCCGGCAACACCGCAACGGCGATGACCTCGGCGGTGATGACGGGCGATCACACTGCCGTTGCCTCCACCGCCGACAAGATCGCCGCCAGCTCGTTGCTCGGGATCGCTGGGTTCCCGGAAGACATTGCCAACGCAGCTCTGTACCTCGCCAGCGAGGAAGCGCGATATGTGTCCGGGCACACCCTCGTTGTCGATGCCGGACAGACCACGAACGGCGGCGGCGCTCGCTTTCATCGGCAATCGAACGCGATGATTCTCGAGGCAGGCCAGCGACAGTAGCGGGGTGCGTCAGAGGCGGGGGTCGACGAGCACTTTGATCTGCGCGCTTTGGCCACCGGCAAGATCAGCAAGCGCGGCATCAAGGCCACCGAGACCCACCGTTGCGGTGTGCAGCGGTTCGACCCTGACTCGGCCATCGCCAATCATCGCCATGCACAATTCGAACTCTTCGTGAAAATACGCGAGAGACGACGTAACGGCGATCTCCTTGACCAACCACGAACCGGGCGTGATCAGCGCGTCTTCGTCGGCGAGTCCGATGAGACACATGGATCCACCCCGGCGCGCCAGATCGACCGCTGCTTGGACTGCGAACGGTCGACCCACGCACTCGTAGACGATGTCGGCCCCGAGGCCATGTGTGAGCTCCTTGATCAGCTGCCGCGCCGAATCACCAGGCGCGACTGCATCGTGAGCACCAAGCTCGATTGCCAACTGACGGCGCACTTCGGATGGCTCGATGACGATGACGCGACTCGCGCCTGCCGCGCGCACCCACTGCAGCGTGCTCAGCCCGATCGGGCCTGCGCCTTGCACGACGGCAACATCACCGAGTCGGAGGCGGCTACCGCGCACAGCGTGGAATGCAACCGTTGCCGGCTCGACCTGCGCTGCCTGTACGTCGTCGAGCGCTGGATTGGTGCGCACGATACGCGAAGCAGCGATGGCCAATTGCTTGGCAAAGCCACCGTGCGGTGGCGCCAACGCATCACGACCGAGCGCAGACATGAACGCGACCTGACATCGGTCCGCTTGACCGGCGCGGCACGCTGCACACGAGCCGCATGCGGGCGCCGCACCGACGACCACCCGGTCACCTTCTGAGAACGCGCGCACGTCGCGGCCAACGGCCGAAATGGTGCCGGCCCACTCGTGGCCACAGATCGCAGGGTGGTAGGGCTGACCCGATTGATACGCGTGGACATCGGTGCCACAGATGCCGCACAACGCGATGTCGACCACGACGCCGAGGTCGGGCGGAACGGGATCGGGGAACTCACGAAGTTCAAGCTGGCCCTTGCCGACGATCAGCGCTGCATGCACGCTGGAACACTAATTGACTCTCTGGTAGTTTCCACAGCGAAAGAAGGGGCATGTCATGGTGTACAGACCCACACGAGGCGACGCACCACCGCGCCTTGGTGCGGGTGTGCAACAGATCCCCGACGTCGGCGGATCCACGTTGTCGGCCAACGTGTATCGCGACCCTGTCCGTTTCGAACTCGAGCGTGAACGCGTGCTCCGCACGTCGTGGATGATCGCCGCCCGATCGAGCGAGATGCCCAACCCATACGACTGGGTTCTCTATGAGGGTCACGGTGAAACAGTGATCGTCAGCCGCCAGCCCGATGGTTCCGTGGCGTCATTTCACAATGTCTGCCAACACCGCGGCTCAACACTCAGCCGCGACGCGACAAGTGGTTGCGATCGTCGGTTCAGTTGCCCCTGGCACGGTTGGACATACGACAGCACGGGCGTCATCGTTGGGGTGCCCGAACGCGAGGACTTCGAGCCATCGCATCTCGAGGGGCTTCGGTCACCAGCCGTTGCAGCCGACGAATGGGGCGGTTGGGTGTGGCTTAATCTCACCGGACCCGAGCACGCGCCGCCACTGCTCGATTGGATCGGCGCCGACATCGTCGACGACCTCGGCCGGTTCCGGATGCAAGACATGGTGCTGCTCGACAAGCTCGTCTACGACGTGCCGGTGAACTACAAGGCGATCGTCGATGGCTTCAACGAGGTGTACCACGTCACAGCGCTTCACCATGTGCCGCCTGCATTCACCAAAACCGCGCGGGACACCAGCTTTCATTTGAGCGGACCCAACTCGATGATGTTCGTGCCACGGCCAGACAAGCGCGAGGAATTACTCGAGACGGGCGATCACCATCGCAACGCCATCTGCCACTACGTGATCTTCCCGAACTCGGTGTTCAACAACAACCCCGATCAGATCCAACTCTTCCAGCCAATACCGCTCGCTGCCGATCGAACCCGATTCATCTGCTGGGAACTCGTCTACGGCCCCGACGGCGACGACGACCCGGACTACGAGCGGTATCTCAGCAACGCAAAGCAGCATTGGTCCGCGCTGCGCGCCGTCGTCGAGGAGGACCTCTTTGTGTTCGAGCAGCTGTCACGAACTCGAGACAGCAGCGGCTACCGGCAGAACATCTTTTCGGCTCGCGAGTGCAAGCCGACCTCATACCACCGCACGATGGATCACTGCGTCACTGGCGCCAGCGCAATGGACCTGTGGCGCGACCATCCGGCCGGCGACTCGTTGCAATGAGTCGGTAGACCTGCGGCGTAGGGCGTCAGACTTCGATGGACTTCGAGGCGATGTCGCGAGCCCATCGGTAGTCGGCTTTCCCAGACGGACTGCGATAGACCCGCTCGACCACCACAACGCTGCGCGGGGCCTTGTACGAAGCGATCTGGCTCTTCACGTGTGCGATGATCTGCAGCGAATCGATCGTGCGTCCAACGACCGGAGCGACAACGAGTGCGACGATCTCACCGAGCTGCTCGGAGCTCACCCCGACCGCCACGCAATCCTCGACGTCGGGGTGGCTGCGCGCTGCGACTTCGACCTCTTCCGGGTACACCTTCTCGCCACCGGTATTGATGCACACCGAGCCACGCCCGAGCAGGTGAATCGTACCGTCGGCATCGATGCGGGCGAAGTCGCGAGGGATCGTGTAATGGATGCCGTCGATCACACGGAAGGTCTCGGCGGTCTTCACGGGGTCGTTGTGGTAGCCCGACGGCATTGGGCCAAATGAGGCAAGTACGCCTACCCGATCGCTGCCCGGTGGGATGCGCTCCCACGTATCGGGATCGAAAGCGACAGTAGTCGGCGTCGCCATGAATCTCGCCGTATCGAGCGGTGCCTCGCCCGGCGCCGTGATTGCGAGGGCGAACGGGCCGCCTTCACTCGCGCCGATCATGTCGATGATTACGGCCCGATGCGCGCGGTGCATCAGTGCTGACTTCATCGACGCCGACAACGTTGCTCCGGTGGAGACGATTCGCACGAGGCTGCTGACGTCGTAGGGATGTCCGTCGTTCTCGGCTCGCTCGAGTTCGGCCACGATCGGGCGCGCGAATGGATCGCCGACGATCGAGAGCTGCGTGACACGTTCGCGCTCAACGAGCTGCAGCAGTTCCCGCGGATCGAATCGCCGACCGCTGAGCAACACCACCGTTCCGCCGAGCACGAACGTGGACATCGCGAGGAACAACGCTGTGCCGTGCATGAGCGGTGGGGCCGTCATGTTCACAGGACTCGAGCCGGCATCGTTCAACTGTGAAGCGACTCGGCCGACCTCGGCCGCCGTCTCTGGCAACGTGACGCCCATCGATGCATAGCCCGTGAACGCGAGGGCGCCGAAGAGATCTTTGTGAGGCCACACGACACCCTTGGGAAGACCCGTTGTGCCACCCGTGTACAACAGCAGGGTGTCGTCGCCACTGCGTTCGATCGGCGATGCCGGCGCGCACGACTCGACGAGATATTCGTAGTCCACCGCGCCTTCGAGCAGAGCGACATTGTCACCGCCATTGACTTGGATGAGCACGCGGAGATTCGGCACGAGGCGATACGCCTCGGCAACCACCTCACTGAAGCAGCCATGAAAGATCAGTGCCTCGGCACCGGAGTCGGCAAGCACGTGGGCGACTTCTGCAGCCTGGTAGCGGTAGTTCACATTCACGGTGCTCGCGCGCACCTTGAATGCTGCATAGGAAGACTCGAGGTATTCGGGGCAGTTGTACATCAATTGCGCGACCTTGCCGCCATGCCCGATGCCGCGCTGACCGATGGCGGACGCGACCCGGGCTGCGCGGTCGTCGAGATCGCGCCACCGCATCTCTTTGTCGCCGACTACGACCGCGACATGGTCCGGCTGGTTGGTGGCGATGGCCTCCCAGAGGGTGGCCCAATTCTCGGACAGTGGCATCGCCAAAGAATACGACCGGAGCAAGTTCCGATTGTGTATCGGCGAGCGCGGTTCGTCAGGATGTGATCATCGAGGTTGTTGATCGATACACGTTTCGGAAAGGACGCCTCATGTATGAACCGGACGAGATGCCCGACCGTTTGGCGGCCTTTCTCACCGCTCGCGACGGCACCCGCACAGCAACTGTGCGTACGTACGAGGTGATGGTCGGCGGATACAGCCGTCTGATGGCCCGTGCCGAAGTCAATTGGTCGGATGGCACGTATCAAACAGTTGTGTTGCGCGGCGATCCCCCCGCCGGAAAGTCACTCATCGAGACCGATCGAGATGTCGAGTACGCGTTGCTGCGATTGCTCGCCGACGCTGACGCGATCGCTATGCCGACGGTGCA
>JAYTWP010000231.1:0-2263 GCA_043743395.1 Actinomycetota bacterium
AACCAGTACTGCATGAAGCCGTCAATCTAGTGCAACGCCCGCCCGCCGGTGATGGCCGAACGTTCGGCGGCTAGGTTTCGGCGATGAGCGATCGACCAGTAGCAGTGGTGACAGGGGCGAGCCGCGGCATCGGCCGATCGACCGCGTTGGGGTTCGCCCGCGCGGGTTACGACGTCGTGATCACAGCGCGTTCGATCACGGCGATGTCGGTACCGTTCGCGGGCACGACCAGCGACGACCCCGATGCCGGCGCCACACTCGCCGGCGGCCTGCCCGAGGTCGCCGACGCGATCGAAGCGTGTGGAGTGCGTTGCGCGCTCGTGGCAATGGATCTCACCGATCGTGCGTCGGTGGCCGCCGCCGCGCAAGCGTGTGTAGCTGCGTTCGGACACGTGGACGTCTATGTGAATAATGCGATTTATCAGGGTCCAGGAATTAATGACCCGGCTCTGACGACATCTCTCGATTTCGTCGACCGCGTGGTGGCGGCCGACGCGATCACCCCGCTCATCCTTGTGCAGGCGATGGCGGCAAGCATGCTCGAACGAGGTGGGGGAGTCGTCATCCACCTCACGTCTGGCGCGGCCACGCTTGCTCCGCGGGCCCCATTCGGACAGGGCGGTTGGGGGGTTGCCTACGCCATTGCAAAGGGTGGCGCACATCGAATGGTGGGCGTGCTGCACGCCGAACTCGCGGGGCAGGGGATTCGTGCGTACAACCTCAATCCGGGGCATGTCGTGACAGAAGTCGGTCGGGCGAGAGCAGCGCGAGTGGGAGCCGAAGCCACTGGTCAGTCGCCCGAGATCCCAGCAGCGGCAGCTGTTTGGCTTGCGACGGATTCGCAAGACACGCGTGCGCTGGCAGGTACAGATGTCGTGGCCCGCGACGTCGTCAAGCAATATCAACTCGCTGTCGCCGACGACTGAAACCATCAGCCGGGAAGACACCAGATCAGTCGATCAGTCGATCATTCCTCGTTCTGTTCGATCGCGTCGAGGAATGAATCGACGTCGTCATCTTCGCCGCCGACCAGCCAGATGACCATGCCATCGTCGCCTTCGTCTTCCCATGGAAGCACGCCCTCGACTGAATAGCGATCGACCGTGATGTCTTCGTTGTCGTCATCAACAGGCGCAACAACGGCGAGTTCTACCTCGGCGTCGGGTGGCTGGTCACGCAGGATGTCAATGAGTTCCCGAACACGCATCGTTGTACCTTTCGTCGCGTCTTGAGTCTTACCGGCTGATCAGTGTTCGTCCAACCAGGTGGGTGCCTGCTCGAGCAAAAACAAACTGACGTCCTTGCAGCGATCGAGTGTCGCACACATCGGTTCGTCGAGACTGGCATACACATCGGCGAGCTCAATGGAGAGTCGCGCGACGATGGACAGGCTGCGGTCGGGGGCATCGGTGACACTGGCGAACGAATCGATTGCCGACACCTCTACTGGTAGATCGATACCGCCGACGCCGGCGAGTTCGGTGGCCAGGATAAGAAGGTCTGGCGGATGCACCAGTGGAGGCAGGGTCCATGTGAAGTGGACCGGAAACGCAAACCCTGATGGCGGCTGATCGTCGGGGTCTTCCATCTTCATGACTTCGTCTTCGAAGCCGAGCAGCGCGCGTGGATCGACCTCGAGCGAGAGGTGCAGGTCGATGGGCCCGCTGCAGGCTTCTTCCGGGTGGAGATCGACCTCCCACAGTTGCCGCAGCGAGTAGGTCTCGACGAAGTGACGCTCATCGTGCACGTGGAAGCCATGATCGATGGCGTGACTCTTCACATCGGCGATGAAACCTGCAACATCGATGACAGCCAACTCGAACCTTTCTGCACGGATTCCGCTCAACCGTAGACGCCCTGACACTACCCTGCACTCGATGTATCAAGACGCGCTCACGTTGTTTACGTCGATCGCCGATGCCGTCGGCGCCGCACTTTGCGACGTCAACGATTGGGGACCCTCGGGCCAACGAGATGGTCAATATGCCGCCGATCTGGTCGCTGACCAGATCGTGCTCGATGCCCTCGCCGAGGCCGAGGTCAGCGTGTTGTCCGAGGAAAGCGGTCTCACGATCCGCACCGGTGAAACGATTGTGATCGTCGACCCACTCGATGGTTCAACGAACGCGAGTCATGGGGTTCCGTGGTTTGCCACCTCGTTGTGCCTTGTCGACAACGAAGGGGCTGCCGTTGGTCTCGTTCGCAATCAGGCGAGTGGCGTGACGTACGCAGCTGTTCGTGGTGGGGGAGCGACGCGTGACGG
>JAYTWP010000232.1:0-2485 GCA_043743395.1 Actinomycetota bacterium
CGATGAGTCCAAGCGCATATCGCAAGATTTCCGTCGCCGTGCTCGTTGCCCTTTCGGTGATCGTGGTCACCGGCGCCGCTGTCCGACTCAGCGGTTCCGGACTCGGCTGTGCCGACTGGCCGAACTGCAATGCCTCAAAACTGATCGATGTGTCCACGACGCATGGCGCGATCGAACAGGTCAATCGGCTTTTCACCGGCGTGGTGATGCTCGTGGTCATCGTTGCAGTACTTGGTGCGATGCGGCGCCGGCCTCGTCGGCGCGACCTGACGACACTGGCAGTTTTGATCGCGCTCGGCGTCCCGATGCAGGGTCTCGTTGGTGCCGTCGTGGTGCTCACCAAGCTCAACCCGTTCGCGAACCAGCAGCACTTCTTACTCTCGATGGTACTGGTCGCGCTCGGTGCACTGTTGGTGCGCCGGGCCGCAGAGCCCGACGGCGCGGTGCGGGTCGCAGCAATCGGTGCTCGCACACGAGCTGGCGTACTGGTCGTCACGGTGTTGACGGGTCTCGCTCTGGTCACGGGTACTTTTGTGACAGGTGCTGGGCCTCATGCTGGCGATGAGAAGGCGAAGCGGTTCTACGTGGCAATCAGCACCGTCGCGAGAATCCATGGCATCACCGTGATGTGCGCCATCGGCGCGACCATTGTTCTGCTGTGGCGGTTGCGCAGCCGGCATGCCGATCGGCGGGTGCTCGACAATTCGCTCACCACCTGGATGGTGCTCGCGATCGGTCAGGCGGCAATTGGCTACACGCAGTATTTCACTGGCGTACCTGCGGTGCTCGTTGCATTCCATGTCGCTCTGGCGACCGGTCTCTGGATCGCAACCGTGCAGCTGTGGCTCGCAACCTCGGCGGCTGCTCAGCCGATCGCCCAGCCGATCGCCGCGTCCCCTACGGGAGCGGCTCTAGTTGGCGAGGTTCTTCAGGAACGATGACCCCTTGGTGATGGCGGTCGAGCAGAAGCCGCCTACCGAGTGAAGAAAGTTACCCGCCGCGCCAGCGCTGCCTGCAGGGTCGGTCCAAATCGAGATGACCACAAAAGCAAGCGCGAGATAGACCACTAGCTTTTTAACGGTTTCGAGATTCATTGGGGGACCTCCGGACGCGTACGTCAAATCACAGGGTCTCCACCCGCGCTCAGCAACTTTAGCGAATTAAAGCCACAAATGTGTGGATGACGCGGGGCGGTGCAGATCGGCCAGACACATCAGGCGTAATCAGCGAACTCCGCTGCCACCTCGCGGAACTCGCGAATCGTGTCGTGCAAAATGTCGGCCACTGCGCGGACGGACTCGATCCGGCCGGCCACCTGACCGGTGAGTGCGATCGCCGCTTCCATGTCGCCGCCGAAGTAGAGCTCGGTGGTTCTGCCGAACTCGCTCAGATCAACGTGATCGAGGTGCTCGAGTCGGGAGGTCCGCTCGGTGCGCAGTGCGCGCAAGCCCGGTCGGGAGAAGCGATTGAGAAAGACGGTGTCGGTTTCCGCGGCGGCGATGATCGCGTTCTTCCAGTTGTCGTTCACCGGTGACTCGGCGGCCGACACCATACGCGTGCCCATCTGTACGCCGTGCGCTCCCAACGCGAATGCTGCGGCCATCGAGCGTCCGTCGCAAATACCCCCCGCAGCGACGATCGGTACGTTCACCTTCGAAGCAATCAGTGGGATGAGGACCATGGTGCTGACATCACGAGGATTCTTGAAGCCGCCACCCTCGCCGCCCTCGACCACGAGACCGTCGACACCAGCGGCGACCGCCTTCAGCGCGGCCGCCAGGGTCGGCACGACATGAAAGACGGTCAGTCCGGCGTCTTTGAGTTGAGCCGTGTACTTCGTTGGGTCTCCTGCGGATGTGGTCACGAAGGTGACGCCCTGATCGACAACGAACTGAACGATCGACGGATCGCGCACGAACAACTGAGCGATGTTGACACCGAACGGTTTGTCGGTGAGTTCGCGCATCTTGATGATCTCGGCGCGGATTGCGTCGAGTTCTCCGGAAGAGGTCTCGATGATGCCGAGCCCGCCCGCGTTGGACACAGCGGCGGCGAGTTGTGACCGGGCAATCCATCCCATCGGCGCTTGCACAATGGGATAGTCGATGCCGAGCATGTCGGTGATCGGAGTCTTGAGCGGCGCAGGCCGTGCGGGTGTGGTGCTCTGGGTGGTCGTCACAGCTCCGACCGTACTGTCCTCACCTGGCCGCAGGGCTCACCCAGGCACCGGGTGCCCAACCAGCTGGCTTACCTATTGGCCCAGGACCGGGTCATACAAGTGATGACAGTCGTTGACCGTGACAACTGTTGGCGCCGAGTCGGTGATCCGTACGACGCTGATGCTCGTGTTCTCGACGGTCATCCACAACGAGCGATGAATGCCGAGCACACTTGCCAAATAGGCGCCGATGGTGCCGCCGTGGGCAACAACAGCAATCGATTCACCGCGATGGCGTGCCGATAATGCGTTGATCACGGAGCCGAC
>JAYTWP010000233.1:0-1684 GCA_043743395.1 Actinomycetota bacterium
CTGCCGTCCGGGGAAGGCATCAGCTTCATCGACGTGCCCGGGCACATTCGCTTCCTACGCAACATGCTCGCCGGTGTTGGCGGCGTGGACGCATGCCTGTTCGTGGTGGCCGCCACCGAGGGTTGGAAACCGCAGAGCGAAGAACACCTCCGCATCCTCGAACTACTCGGCATTCGCCACGGTGTGATTGCGCTGACCAAGGTCGACCTTGTCGATGACGAGTGGCGCGACATCGCAACACTCGAGGTTCTCGATCACGTGGCCGGCACCTTCTTGTCCGATGCGTCGGTGATCCCCGTTTCGGCCCCAACCGGAGGTGGCCTCGACGAGCTTCGAGCAGCACTCGACGCGCTCATCACGGCAACGCCAGCGGCCGCCGACCGAGCGCGGCCTCGCTTGTGGGTCGACCGCGTGTTTGCGGCGAAGGGCAGCGGCACCGTCGTCACCGGCACCCTGACCGGCGGCACATTGCGGGTAGACGATCGCGTCTCCGTCGGTTCTCGACATCAGGATGTGCGCGTGCGCAGCATCCAGAGCCTGGGTGCCACCGTGCAGCACATCGGTGCCGGTAACCGAGCGGCGCTCAACCTGTCTGGCATCGAGCACACCGAAGTTGGCCGTGGTGACGCAGTTGTCTACCCCAAGCAATGGCGACCGACAATGCGCTTCGACGCTTCGCTGCACGTACTCGACCGACTCGACCACGAGGTCTCCAGGCGCGGTGCCTACGTCGCCTACATCGGTTCCGGTGAGTTCGCCGCCAAGCTGCGCGTACTTGGTTCAGAAGCGATCCAGCCCGGCACGAATGGCCTCGTTCGGCTGCATCTTCCGGCGGCACTGCCACTGCTTCCGGGCGACCGATTCATCCTGCGCGAGTCGGGCCGCAACGAAACCGTTGGCGGCGGCGAGGTACTCGATATCGCTCCCGTGTTACCGGCCTCCAAGGCCCGACCCGATCGGGATGTCAGCCGGGTGATCCGCGAGCACGGTTGGATCACGGCGGACGACCTGGCACTGCTCACCGGCGAACAACTCGAACCAACAATTGGTCAGTGGGTCGTCACCACAGACGCTGTCGATGCGTTGCGCGAATCGGTACGCGAACGAACGCTTGCTGCCGGTCCGCTCGGCCTCGATGTCGCCGCGCTCGACGACCGCGAGCGTGCCGTGTTGGCCACCTTCACCGACATCGCGATCGACAACGGACGGGTACGTCAGGCAGAGGTGCGTGATCCTCTGGCTGATCATCCGTTTGTGGCTGCGCTTCTCGATGGTGGCTTCACACCGCCGGATGCCGTTGGCGTCGACAAGGCCGAACTGCGACTGTTGGTTCGCAGCGGTCGCGTCGTGGAACGAGACGGCATCTACTTCCATCCACAAACAATCGATACTGCGGCACAAATTGCTGCGCAGCTTCTTGCCGAGAACGGCGACGGGTTTACCGTTGCGCAATTTCGCGACATCACCGGTTCGACCCGCAAACACGCCTTACCGCTGGTGGCCGAGCTCGATGCGCGCGGCGTCACACGTCGTCGCGACGATCTACGGATTGGCGGTCCTCGGCTCCCCATCGTTGGTGACACCAAGGAGTGACGCGACACGGCGCAGGCCACGGCGCTTTCTGACCGGTGCCCGCTGATCGAGATCGCGTGCGATCTTGGCAATGTTCACGTCGTTGGTGATG
>JAYTWP010000234.1:0-2966 GCA_043743395.1 Actinomycetota bacterium
GGCGCGAGCCGGGTCAGCAACAGATGCAACTGATCCTGATACTGCCGCTTGTTGTAGAGGTAGTTGTTTCCGAGCAGAATGACCGCAGCGTCCCATCCAGCTGAGAGTCGCTTGTCGAGCACTTTGGGACCGAACTGGATGAAGCGGCCGGTCTCTGCGTCGACCTCGACCTGCCAACCGAGCGGAACCAAGGTGGTGCACGCCTGACCACCATAACGCTGCGACACAGAGGTCATGATCGAGTCACCGATGAGGATCACCCGGTTGCCAGACAATCGTGATCCGATCGGGCCCTGGGCCGCGTGCGGCAGTGACACTGTGACGACACCGGACGACAGCGGATCTGAGCGCGTTGATCCGGGTAACGCACCAACACCGCTGACGGTGATTGACGAAGCAGCATCTGCGCCCGACAATGACCGGCTCGTACAACCAGCCACGCCAAGCAGTGCGACGGCCACAACTGCGACGGTGCATAGGAGAACAAGCTTTCTGGCCGCCGTCATAGCTCTATTGGAGCCAACCAAACACCAAGAAGCAAGTCGCCCGGTTCAGATGATCAGATGACGGAATCGATCTACACGGATTCGATCTCGACAATCGCATCATTGAAACACGCCCCCGCGCCGAGGTCATTGACGCCTCGCGGGATGAGCGCGTTCGCAGTGAGGCCATCATCGAAGTGGCGACG
Source organism: Actinomycetota bacterium (assembly GCA_043743395.1). GTDB lineage: Bacteria > Actinomycetota > Acidimicrobiia > Acidimicrobiales > Ilumatobacteraceae > WLMZ01. Next base: position 692 of record JAYTWP010000234.1, read on the forward strand.
CCAGAGTCCTTTGGGAATTGAGACGACACCTTGTCTCATCCCTGGGTCGACTCGCGCGTCGAGCTTGACTTCACCGAGTTCGTTGAAGACGCGCACGCGTTGACCGTGCTTGACTCCCCGAAATGCCGCGTCCTCGGGATTCATCGAGATCACGGCATCCGGCGGTCCGAACTCGGCGAACATCGAATTGATCGTGCGATTGGTGGCCGGCGTCAGCAACGTGAGACCTTGTTCTTGCGTTGCTCGCGGGATGAATTTCGGGACGGGCAGGACACTTGCGCGGTCCGTGAGGCGCGCCCGAGCCGAACCATCCGCGAAGGCCGGAAACGTATCCACAAACTGGGTCGTACTCCCCGGAGCCCGCGTCGCAGGCAGCGAAGCATCGCTAGCGTCGGTACGCATGAGCTTGGCTACACGAACCGGATCTGGATCGAAGTCAGCAGCGGGCAGGCCAACGCCACGAGCGATCGCTGCCGCGACTTCGTTGTTCGAACGGCTCTCGCCGATTCGGTCGATCACGGGAGTGACGGTCTGCATCGAGAACGAGCCGTAGGAGTTGGCAATATCGCTGACCTCGAAATGCGTCGTGGCCGGCAGCACGATGTCGGCATACATCGCCGTGTCGGTCATGACTTGCTCATGAACGACGGTGAACAGATCGTCTCGCGCGAGACCACGCAGCATCGTTGTCTGGTCCATTGAAGTGACGACAGGATTGGCACCCTGCACGAACAACACTTTCGTCTTGGGCCACTCAGCAAGCTCGCCGTTCAGGGCCAGACCGACGTCGTTCATACTCATGAGCGACTGCTCGCCGCGGGTCGCGCCGTCGGGCCACAAGCCGGCGCCCGACAGCGGCGACCCCGACGACGTGGATCCGATGACACCACTACCGCGTTGTCCGAAATGTCCGGCGAGCAACCACAGACCGAGCGCTCCAACACATCCGGACCCTCCATTACGGTTACGTTCGAGCCCGTATCCGAGTCGCATCATCGCCGGCGACATGGTGGAGATCATTTCTGCGAACAACTCGATTTCCGAACCCGACACACCGCACTCGGTGGCCGCGCGGTCGATGGTCCACTTGTCAGCCTCAGCCAGAAAGGCGTCGGCGCCGTTGGCGTGCTTGGCGACGAAGTCGGTTGCGATGCGGTCGTGTTGCTGTAGCCACCGAGCCACCGCATACGCCAGCACGACATCGGTGGCTGGCCGAATCGCCAGGTGGAGATCGGCCCGTGCCCCAATCGCAGTCTTGCGCGGATCGATCGAGACGAGCTTCGCACCGCGTTTGGTCGCCGCTGTAAGAAGCGGCACGAGATGCGTATTCGACGCGATCGGGTTGGCGCCCCACACGACGATGAGTTCCGAGTGTTCGAGATCGAAGGGATCGGCACTCAACATCGAGCCGAAGACCTGGTCCCACGAAGCGCCGACCGTGGACGCACAGATGGTGTGGTCCACCTCAGGACATCCGAGCCGCTCGAAGAGCACCGGCATCAGTGCCGAGTTCGCGAGCACTCCACCAGACGATGTGTAGAGGTACGGCACAACACTCTCGGGGCCGTGCTCGGCAATCGCTGCCATGAGCTTGGCTGCTATCTCGCGTTCAGCTTCATCCCAAGTAGCCGCTCTGAAGTCACCGGAGCCCTTCGGTCCGGTGCGGATCAACGGCGTTAACACCCTCTCTGGCGCGTACACGCGTTTGGCATGGTGTTTCACCTTCTGACAGATGAAGCCCTGCGTGAACGGGCTCGCTGTGTCGCTGGTGTCGGCATCGATGCCGACGATGCGACCATCTTCGACCGTGACAGCCAACGAGCAGGTGTCGGGGCAATCAAGCGGGCAGGCCGTGGTAAGTAGTTGACGCATACTCTTAGTCTGCACCCCGAATGTGACCAGGGCCAGTGGCCGCCACTACTACCGTGTTCATCGTGAGCACGATGCCGCCGGGCGAGCACCCATCCGATCCGCACAAGAAACCAGATGGCCAGCACACGTTGCCACGACACGTCGGCGACATCGGCACCAAAGTCCTCGACGAACTGATCCTCGATCGCATCGACGCCTTGCGTGTCCTACGCGCGAATACCCCCGAAGAAAAGGGCCGACTCCTCGAAGAGATCGGGGGACGAGGCAAGGTCGAGCAGGACATCGTCAGCGAGTTGTCCAAGATACGCGCCCTCTGGCGTCCGGATCGCTTCGAGGAGGCTCATCGCATGGCGATGCGGTCGATCGAGGTACTCGATCGCAACGGTGCCCGCTCCGCCCCGAT
>JAYTWP010000235.1:0-5050 GCA_043743395.1 Actinomycetota bacterium
ATCGCTGGTTCCCAGACCTCGCCTCCTTGACGCCGAGAACGGAGTGCGAATGTCGACAACGCTGCACTCGATGCACTCACCGTGCTGCCAAGCAGACCAACAGCAAGATCGAGTGCGCTATCGAGCGTTTCGGTGCCGAATGACAAAGGGCGACCGAGGTGCGGATTGCCAAGACCGCAGGTGACAAGAAACGCAATCTCGGACAAGGGAGACATCGCAACGCCAGCGGCGATCGCGCGTGCGATGTCGGTGGCGTGTGGTCGTTCGGCGTCGATCGCCAACAGACCCAACGCTTCGAGATCGACGAAGACCTGTGCGGCGTCCGTGCCGCTTGGCTCGCGGGTGGAGCCAAGGTGCGCCATTGCCGGGCACGGTTGATTGACTCGACGCGCCCGATCGGCCAGTACCTCAACAGGAACGCCCGCCGGCAGTTGCCAACGGTCCGGGGCAACACCGAGCCAAGGTAACGGCACCGGCGAGACAGCTGCGGTGAGCACTATTTCGAGCCGGCCATCGGTGAACGCGAGCACCACCGAGACGGCGACCCCAGGCGCCGCCTCAATCAATTCGGATGCGATCGCGCGAAGCGCAATGTCGATGCGTGAGATAAGTTCGCCGTGGTCAAGACGACGTAGCACCGTCTCAAGCGCGGCATGATCGCGCGTGGGCTCAACAAGTCGCGCATTGCGAGGCGCACTGCGCAGCTGCCGGCGTCGAAGCGTTGCTAGGCAAGCGACAACTCCACTGGCGAGGAGAACCGCCCCGCCGAGTCCCGTTGTCGCGGCAAGGCGATGAGGAGATCCACGATCTATCGACTGAGCGCCAGCGTCGGGTGCGCTGTCGGCAGCGGCAGCGGTCTGGTCGACCGGCACGACGCAGGCAATGACCGGCTCGGTTGTCGGTGCAGCACCGGACTCGACGCTTGGCTCGCGGGTTGGCGCGGCGCCGGGCTCAGCGCTTGGCTCCAACGTCGACGCCAGAGCGGGTACGACAACAGCGTCAGCAACAGATACTGCGACAAGAGCAGCAACAGGAGCGGACGCGTCGGGAATGACGAGCTGCCACCCAGGCAGGATCAGGTTCGGATCGTCGAAGGTGCGGCCCTCGAAGTCGCGCCCGCGATTCACGTTCCACACGTCTGGCCACGCTCGTGGATCGCCGAGTTCGTGCGCCGCGATCCCGCTGAGAGTGTCGCCTTCGATGACCTGGATCGAGCGCAGACCCGGCGGCGGCACGACTCGGTCCTCGGCTCGATGCGAGGCCATGGCGTCGGGACCAAGCAGCAGGACGGGAAGTGGCCGCGATCGGACCGGCGACGCAGACACGATGGCCGCGCGGGGGAGCCACCCAACAAACAGCACGATTGCCGTAACAAGTGCAGCCGCGAATTGTTGGAAGGAGCCGAGTGCAGCCACCCGTGGCGCGCTTCGTCCGGTGAGTTTGGCGAGGAGCTCGATCAACAGACTGACCGCGAGTCGCGCCCACGCCAGCCAAAGCACCAGTGCGAGCACATGAACGACGGCAGAATCAGTGAATTCGCCGCGGCGGATGTTTCGCCACATCACGTCGAACGCGGGCAGCGTGTGTGGCCACGGGCGACCGACAAAGACGGCCAACGCGAGAGGAAGGCCAATCAGCAGTGCGACAACGGCAAGAGTGGCAACAAAACCACGGATGATGCGAGACACGGGAAGCCTTCCAGTCGAACGAACTTGTGCGGGCATTAGTGAGAGACAGGGTCCGACGACCTGGTTGCATGGACTGTCTTGGATGAAATACCGACCAGATGCAGCAACGTTGTCGACACCGTTGACTGCACGGTGACGGTCACGCGATTCGCCGTAACGCCGACCGCGCCGACGACGTTGTGAGCGGCCAGATAGGCGTTCGCACTACGTCGTGCACGAACGGCATCGACGGACCACTGGCCACTGCGCAGCGAACTGAGTTGCTGCGCTCCGACTCGCGCGGCGTTTTCCGCGTGATCCGCCGCCGACACCTTGGCTCCGATGATGCGCGCTCCGTCGATGACCAGCCCTCCACAGCACAGCACCGTGACCGAGATGATCAGGACGAAGCCGGTGACGGACCCGATATCGCGCCTATGGCGTGCAGAACGACCACACACTGATGAAAGCCACCGCATCATCGAGCCCTGTACCGATCAATGATCTCGGTCGAGCTCGCAACAAGCACACGTGCATTCGACCCAACGAGAGCCGTGCCCTCTTGGTTCACACGGCACGAAACAGTGACAGTGATCGAGCTGACTGTCGCAACTTCGCTCACGACCACTGCCACTGAGGTGGATTGGCAGTTGAAGCCGTTGTTGCTGAGATCTGCCGCCGCGACAGCTTGGGCAACAGCGTGCATTCTCGGTCGTGCAACTAAGGATGCGGCACGCGACGCTTCGTCGGCAGCGTGGCGGATCTGATCGGATGCACCGCCCGCACGACCGAGAAAAACGACGAAGAGCATCAGCAACACCAGAACGGGCGCGAGGAGAACCATCTCGACGCTGGCGCTTCCGGAGTCATTCGCTGACATCTCTTTCGCGCTTTGAGAGGTCCGACCATACATGCGTGCGTGCTTCGAGTTGTTGGGCATGGAATCCTCAGCGGTCCGTTTCGGGCACGAAGCGCTCTTGCGGTTCGAGTACGACTCGAGTGACGGACTCCGGGAAGAACGGCACGATACGCGGCACCGCCACCTCCACTGATACCGATACATAGCCGTTGGAAATGCTCACGTGCGGTGCCTGCACCAGATGCCCACCGAGATCGTCAATCGTGTGCGCCGCAACGGCGAGGGCCGTTCCGGATCCGGCACCTGGCGACGACGCAGCAGCGGCTGCTTGCGATGCGGTCGCTGTCGCCACGTTTGCTGCATGGAAGTACACAGCCGCCTGCACACCAAGAAACACGAGCAACGCCAGAATCGGGGTAAGGATGACCATCTGTGTGGTCGCCTCACCCCGGTCGGCATATGGTCCCGCGCGCCGGTAACGCTCCGTCGTGCTGAGGCAATAGTTCATCGGCTGCGTCAGCCGAGGTTGATCGTGTTGGCTTTGTTCTGCACACGCGTGGTGATGATGACGCCCACGCCTATAGCGAGGGCGATCAGAGCGGCTGCCAGAACAACAGTCGTCGCGCTCACTTCACCACGATCGCGGTCGGTTTCGACCGACGCCTGAAGCCGAACCAAGTAGTACGTCCAGATTGGTGCGAGTAATGACATGTGATTCTCCTTGCTGAAGTGCCAACCTGTGGTTGGCGTGTGATGTGATCTGTGAGTCGAGACAAATGCGAACGGCGACGTCACAGCGCGTTGACGATCTGCTGCATCGCGGGGTATCCGAGCAGAACCATGAAACCAACGAACATGAGAACGGTCGGCAGCCCCATTCGCTCGGTCGCGGCTTGTGCATCCGCCTCTATGCGGGCCATCTGATGGGCGCGCAGTGCCGCCGCCTTCGCCGATAAGGACAGCTTGATCCGCGCGCCCTGTTCTCCGGCGAGGCGCACGCTCGCCGCGATCTCGGCGAGTTCTTGAATATCGATCGATTCACCGAGGTCGGTAAAACATGTCCATGGCGACTGGCGCATCGTTCGCGATCTCAGCAACGCGTTACGAATCTGGACGAACGCCCATCCGTCACCTGCTTGTGCAGCTGCTTCCAACGAGGTCTCTATTCCTGCGCCACCCGCAAGCAGGATGTTGACAAGGTCGAGGTAGCTCGACAACGCGTGACGAAACCCGGCTCGACGCGACTTGGCATGAGAGCGCAATGTGAGATCCGGAACGACGAAGCCGATCGCCGCTGAGCAGAACGTGATTGCGATCATCGCTCCGATGGGCATTGGCGAACCGCCGATTTGGAGTGCGACGCCCAGGGCAATCGCGACCCCCGCCATCGCTAAGCCAGTGAGGAGCTTCTCGACGACGAGACGATCGACTGACCTGTCCATGACTGTGAGATCTTTCAGGGTTCGCGATCCGAGACGACCGCGAATGAGGCGCTTGAGGTTGTCCTCGAACCCGCGGCGCTCGCGCTGACCTGCCGTCAGATGTTGATCGAAGACGGAGACGCCCGACTGGTCGAGGCGACGCATCGCCTGAGCAAGCGAACGCGGTCGGCCGATCAAGGCGCGCCCGGTCAGAAACAAGCCGACACCGACACCGGACCCGGCCAACACAATGGCATCGGTGGAACTCGCGAGAGCTGCACTCATTGTGGTGTCTCCGCGAGAGCGCGACGCGCAACAAACCGCTGGGGCATCGCGATTCGCCCCATACGCGACATCAGAACGAACGAGACACCGAACGTTGACAGAATCAGGGCGAGCACTACTTGTCCTGCGGCGGAGTCGTATGGTCGCAAGTACGCGCGGTTGAACAACAGTAAGCCGATCACAAACAGAGCAACGACAGCGACGATGATTCGTACTGCGCTACGGCTGCGCGCCCGACCGACCCAGACGCGTGTCCGCATACGCGCCTCATCGCGTGCGCTTTCGGCGAGATGACCGAGCAACGCCCCAAGATCGCGCGCCTCCTTCTCGGCGGCGATCACAAGCGCAGCGACAACGAAGTCGGCCATGGGATGATCGACCTCGTCGGCGAAGCGGCGCAGCGCAGCCTGTAATGGTTCGTAATCAACACGCGCAGCCAAACGCTCTACAGCGACCGCGATCGGCCTTGGGGCGAGCGGAGCAGTCGCACCGATCGCATGCTCTAGGCCATTGGCGGCGGCAAGTGTGTCGCGAATCTGTTCGGTCCATGCCGCGATCGCTTCAACAAGCGCAAGCTCGTGATCGTGACGACCTCTGTTACGAACGATCGTCGGTGAGTACCAACCGGTGCAGAGCGCGACAAGGGCCAGAACAGGCCACTGGCTCAGCAACATCGTCGCGAGCGCGGCACCCACGGCGAGTGACGCTCGGAGAACGATCTGGTCAGCACGCGTCAGAATTCGACCGAGGTAGCCCGAAGGCCACTGCGCTAACCGACGTCCGTGCACACCAGACCAGACAAAGAACAACCCGAGACC
>JAYTWP010000236.1:0-13304 GCA_043743395.1 Actinomycetota bacterium
AAATCAGGCATCGCCACGTTCAGCCAGATCGCGGCCAAAGAACTCGTCCGCTACGGCGTGAAGAGCAACTGCATCGCCCCCGGTGCACGAACACGGCTCACGCTGGCGACACCTGGCCTGCCCGACATCATGGCGCCCAAGGTTGGCGCGTTCGACGTCTGGGATCCGGCCAATATCTCGCCGATGGTGGCGTATCTGGCGACGGCCGACTGTGCCTTCAGCGGCGAGACCTTCATGGTGCAAGGCGGCAATGTCACGCGTGTCAACACCTGGGCGTTGGGCGACAAGGTGGAGCAGAGCGAACGCTGGACCGTCGAGGGACTCGCCGCGGCTCTCGCGCCGCTCGCTCGCGAATGATTCCGTGAGCGACGAACCCGAGGTCGACCGAACACTGCAGTCCGGCACGGGGCGCGCCACTCTCGGAGTCGATGGTGCAGGCCTCGAGGAAATTGCCGTGGTCCCATGGCCGATCCTGCTGCGCCGGCGCATTGCCCACACCGTTGGTATCGATCGGCGTTGGGCTCTGCTCATCGTTGTGCTGTCGGGGCTCTTCACAGTCGCATTCACCATCACGATTCTCGTTGTCTCGCTGAAGGACATCGCGACCGAGTTCCACAGCACCGAAGCCACGATGAGCTGGTGCATCACGGGGCCAATGCTCGCCTTCGGCGTCGTTGGGCCGGCGTACGGCAAGGCGGGAGACTTGTGGGGCCACAAACGGATCTTCCTCGGAGGTCTGCTCGGGGCTGGGTTTTTCGCCCTGCTCACTGCGGTGTCGTGGAGCCCGTTGACGATGATTGTGTTCCGCACGCTCAGCGCGTCCGCAGGTGCAGCGACGGGACCGTCGACGATGGCGTACATCAACCGCCTGTTCGCGCCGGAGGACCGCGTCAAGCCGCTCAGCTATTGGAGCTTCGTCAACGCTGGTGCTCCCGTGATTGGCGTCGTGGCCGGCGCGGCACTTGTTGAATCTGTCGGCTGGCGCGCAATCTTCGTGGTGCAGGCGCCCATGTGCGTGATCGGTGCAGTGATCGCGCTGTGGCTGCTCCCCGACACCGAGCGCGCCGAACGCGTGAAGTTCGATATCGCTGGCTCGTTCACGTTGGCGCTCGGTGCCACAGCGCTACTGGCAGGGATCTCCCAGGGTTCGAGCTGGGGTTGGCACAGCCCTGCCACGCTCGGCTGTTTCGCGATCAGTGCGTTGGGTCTGCGCTTGTTCATATGGGTCGAGGGTCGCGCGGAGGCGCCGCTGCTTCCATTGCATTGGTTGCGTACGCGCAACATTGCGCTCCCGATTCTCAGTCAGAGCCTCGCCAACTTTGCGTACATGGGCGGGTTCCTCTTTGCGCCGCGCTTGCTGGAGAACGTGCTCCACTTGCAAAAGACCGAGATCGGCAACGTCGTCATTTCCCGCCCACTCACATTCGCGATCATTGCGCCGCTCGCCGGGTACGTCACCTTGCGCGTTGGCGAAAGGACCACGGGCGCCTTCGGCGCATTGTGTGTCGCCGCGTCGATGTTGGTATTCGCCGGGGTTGGCGACGCATCATCGATCTGGGTGGTGGTCCTCGCATTGGCCCTCTCTGGGGCCGGCATTGGCGTGTCGAGCCCAGCGCTCACGTCGCTGGTGGCCAATGCAGTGGATGACGCAAATCTGGGTGTGGCCGGCGCGATGCAGCAACTCTCGTCTCAGATGGGTGCGGTACTCGGTTCTGTGGTGATGACAGCGGTCCAAGCAGCGCGTGAGTCGCATGGCCTGACACCGTCGTATCGCGCGGCGTTCTTGGTGGCGTGCGGGGTGGCGATTGCCGCTGCCTCGGCAGCATTGTTCGTGAAGTCAACGCCGCGCTGAGGATCCGTGCGAACGCTAGGAAGTAATGACTTTGATCTCCTCGGCGATGGCCTTGGTGGCCTCGTCGGTCGGCATCGCGGTCTGTAGCGCCATCATCTTCATCATGTCGCCCTGCACCTTGATCTTGCCGCTCATGAATGCTTGCATCGCAGCTGCCTGATCACCCTCGACAAACATCTTGCGCGCGGTGTCGTAGTCGGTGGTCACTGTGACATCAGCAGCTTCGAGCTCGCCGAGTTCCATCACGACGCTGCCCGAGGAGGTGTCGATGTAGCTCTTCACCGTGCCGTCGCCGAATGGCGCGCCGGTAACGACCTGATTGACTCGAATCGACTGCGCGACGGCGGAGGTCTGACCCTCGTACTTGGCGCGGATGACTTTGACGTCGGCCATCCACTCGTCGGACAGAAATGGGTTTGGCATGTGATCTCCTCCACAACGTGTTGCTGCAAAATGCGTGCAACAAAACGGCTAACAGCTCGTCACGCTAGCCGAGTCGCTCGGGGCAACATTGCCTGGAGGCATGCCCCGTGGCCGATCCGGCTGACAAAACGTTCAGCCCGTGTGGTGACCGCCGGGTTTACCGATAAGGATGAGGCCATGTCCCGCATTCTCGTCACCGAGGAAATCGCCGAAGGTGGCCTCGATCGGCTTCGCGCCATCGGCCATGACGTCGTGGTCGATCTCGATCTGTCCAAACTGCTCACGAACGTGGTCGGGGTGCACGCGCTCATCATCCGCTCGGCCACGCAGGTGACCTCCGAGGTACTCGAGGCCGCGAACGAGCTCGTCGTGGTGGGTCGGGCAGGCATCGGTCTCGACAACGTCGACGTCGAGGCGGCAACTCGTCGTGGTGTGATGGTGGTCAATGCACCACAATCCAACATCATCTCTGCTGCTGAGCACACGATGGCGCTGCTGTTGGCCCAGGCTCGCAACGTGCCGCAGGCGCACGCTGCGCTCACAGCGGGTCGGTGGGAGCGAACCCGATGGGAAGGCGTCGAACTCGCTGACAAGACGCTGGGCATCATCGGCCTCGGTCGGATCGGCAAGCTTGTCGCCGATCGTGCCAAGTCGTTCGGCATGCGGCTCGTCGCATACGACCCGTTCGTGTCGGCTGATCGGGCGCGTCAGATGGGCGTCGAGCTGTTCAGCCTCGATCAGCTGATCAGCGAGTCCGATTTCGTCACGATCCACCTGCCCAAGAACAAAGAGACCACCGGACTCATTGGTCGCGATCTCTTGCTGAAGGCCAAGCCGTCGCTACGCGTCATCAATGTTGCGCGTGGTGGCATTGTCGATGAAGCCGCGCTCGCCGAGGCGATCCGCGATGGTGTCATTGCGGGAGCCGCGCTTGATGTGTTCTCCAGCGAACCGCTGACCGAATCGCCCTTGTTCCAGCTCGATTCCGTGGTCGTCACGCCCCACCTCGGAGCGAGTACCCGCGAGGCGCAGGACAAGGCTGGTGACACGATCGCCGACATGGTGCAGTTGGCCCTTGCTGGCGAGTTCGTGCCGTTCGCTGTCAACGTCAACGCCGCAGAGGCCAACGAAACGCTCCGCCCGTTCTTGCCTCTCGCCGAGCGACTAGGCCGCTTGTTCGCGTCGCTCGTGGGTCGTTCGCCCACATCGCTCGAGGTGTGCGCCGAAGGCGAGATTGCTGGCTACGACACGCGCATTCTCACACTGGCGGCGATGAAGGGTTTTTTCGGTGCCGTCAGCGATGAACCGGTCACCTATGTGAACGCCCCTCAACTTGCCAAAGATCGCGGCGTCGATGTGCGTGAGGTCAACTGCACGACCTCGGCCGACTATGTCAATCTCATCACGCTCAGTGGCGCCGACCACAGCATGTCGGGAACACTCACTGGTCGGCGCAGTGAGCAGCGCATCGTGCTCATCGACGATCACACCTTCGACGTTCCCCCCACCGATTACATGCTGATGGTGAAGAACGACGACCGTCCGGGAGTCATCGGTGTCGTCGGTACCTTGCTCGGCGATGCCGGCGTGAACATTGCCGACATGGACGTCGGTCGTGCTCTCGCGCCGGGCACCGCCGTGATGCTCATCGCTCCCACAGAGGTGGTCTCGGCCACGGTTGTTGAATCGTTGCGTGCCGCTCCCGGCATCATCGCCGTCGACGTCCTGCACGGCTAAGGCACCTTGCTCAGGTCAGCTGCGCGCTGCGACCCGAGTGATCTCGTCACGCGTTGCGATTGCGACGCGCCTCGCGGCATCAGCGAAATCATCGCCGCTACTCGCGTACAGAATGGCACGTGAGGAATTGATCACGAGCCCCGTGCCGGGGCCGGTGGATCCCACTTTTACGGTTGCCATAACGTCGCCGCCCTGTATGCCGACGCCTGGGACGAGTAGCGGTAGGTCCCCAACAATGTCGCGCACGATGCCGATCTCGGCCGGGTAGGTGGCCCCGACTACAAGGCCACACTCGCCGATCTGACTCCATTCGCTCGCCACCCGCCGCGCCACGTGGGTATACAGCGGTTGGCCGTCGACCAGAAGCGACTGGAAGTCATCGCCGCCGGGATTGCTCGTGCGGCACAAGATGATGGCGCCTTTGCCGTCGTGACGCAGAAATGGTTCTACTGAGTCCGAGCCCAGGTATGGATTGACGGTGACGGCGTCGGCTCCGTACCGAACGAAGGCTTCATTGGCGTACTGCTCGGCAGTTGAGCCGATGTCGCCGCGTTTGGCATCGAGGATCAGTACCTGTGTCGGGTACTTTTCGCGAATGTAGGCGCACACCCGCTCGAGTTGCGCTTCGGCACCCTGTGCCGCGAAGTACGCAATCTGGGGTTTGAACGCGCATGCCGCAGCAGCGGTGGCATCGACAATGGCCATGCAAAACTGTTCGATGGCAGACGGATCGCCGCGCAGCGGAGCGGGCATCCGGGTGACATCGGGGTCCAGACCCACGCACAGCATCGAACCGGTGGACCGCCACGCGAGTTCGAGTTTGCGGTGAAAGCTCATACGCGCGGCACGGCGAATCGCTCAGCCTTCGACGGTGATCGCCGCCGTTGGGCACAGGTCGGCAGCCTGCTCAACCTTCGCACGTAGTTCCTCGCCGGGGTTTTCCTGCAGCACGTAGAGGTATCCGTCACTGCGGACCTCGAAGACCTCAGGGCATGTCTGCATGCAGGCACCCGTGGACGCGCACACATCGAAATCAACTGTGACCTTCATGGATTGCTCCTCACCGACGTTGTGGGCGCCGAGTTGTCGTGTCTGGGGTTGTGATGCATTGTCATGCCTTTGCTCGACGGTAGCCGTCGCGCTCGGCCGTTTCGGCAGTGGCGTAGCACCGTTGGGCGAGCGTTCGCGCATATGAGCGACCGTCGGGAACATGGTAGATGCCGCTGTTGGTGTTGACCTTGATCGGGTAACCATCGGGACACTGTCCCCCGACTGGCACAACCCAGTCCGAGGCCGCAGCGGGCGGCGTGAGAGTGGTGGCGGCCGCGGGAGTCGTTGTTGCGAGTGGTGGCCACTGTGGCGCGACCGAACGGCCCGGCATGGATTCGTCTCGGCGCTTTTTGAGCACCCTCAAGACGGCCGCGGCGCCGACCGCGAGCATCAATAGGACGAGCAGCTTCTTGATGAATCGACCCATGCAGGTCAACCCTATGCGCGGTGGCGAAGCATGGCGGAAACAACGGCGTTGAACGACGCGGTGATGATGCTCGGATCGGTGCCGATTCCCCAGCGCACCTCACCGTTTCCATCTTTGGTTTCCACGTAGGCCACAGCTGTTGCCTCAGAGCCCGAACCCATGGCGTGTTCGGCATAGTCGATCACGTCGATGGTGTCGCCGAGGCCGTCACGTAACGCATGCACGAACGCATCGATGGGGCCGTTACCCACACCATGAATGGTGACGTGTTCGCCATCGACGATGAGCTGCGCCGTGACCTCTGATCGCTTGCCTTCGCTGGATGAGCGGAGTTCGTGGCTGTCGAGACGGATTGCCGGGTCAGCGTTGAGGTACTCGGACTGGAACGCGTCCCACATCACGCCGGCGCTGATCTCGGTGCCGGAGTCTTCGGTGATGTGCTGGATGGTCTTGGAGAATTCGACCTGAAGTCGACGAGGGAGATCGAATCCGTGCTCGGTCTTCATCATGTAGGCGACCCCGCCCTTACCGCTTTGGCTGTTGACGCGGATGACCGCTTCGTACGTACGCCCGACGTGCTTGGGGTCGATTGGCAAGTACGGCACCCCCCAGGTTTCGTAGTCGTCGGGCTTGTCGCCTTTCGCTGCCGCCTTGGCATGCAGCACGTCGAAACCCTTCTTGATCGCGTCCTGGTGACTTCCGGAAAACGATGTGTACACGAGGTCGCCGACATAGGCGTGACGGGGGTGCACGGGCAAACGGTTGCAGTATTCGGCGACGCGCCGCAGTGCATCGATGTCGCTGATGTCGAGTTCCGGATCGACACCCATTGCGAACAAATTCATCGCGAGGTTGATGATGTCCACGTTGCCGGTGCGCTCGCCGTTGCCGAACAGTGTTCCCTCGACTCGATCAGCGCCGGCCATCACCCCGAACTCGGCTGCAGCAACGCCGGTGCCGCGGTCGTTGTGTGGGTGCAGGCTGATGACCACGCTTGAGCGGTTGCGAACGTTGCGCCCAAACCATTCGATGACGTCGCCGTACACGTTTGCTGTGTAGCACTCGACTGTGGCGGGCAAGTTGAAAATGATCGGCCGTTCGGGCGTCGGCTCGACGACCTCCATGACGGCATGGCAGATGTCGAGCGCGAATTGGGGCTCGGTGAGGGTGAAGCTCTCTGGTGAGTACTCGTAGCGGATCTGACTATCGCCCATTGTCTGCTCGAGCTTGCGAGCCAACTTCGCAGCGTTGATCGCGATGTCGATGATGCCGCTCTGATCGAGGTTGAACACCACCTCGCGCTGCAGCGGATTGGTGCTGTTGTAGAAGTGCACAATCGCCTTGTTGACGCCTTGCAGACTCTCGTAGGTGCGTTCGAGCAGCTCCTGTCGGCACTGCACCAACACCTGAATGGTGACGTCATCGGGGATGAGATCTTCTTCGATCAGTTGACGTACGAAGTCGAAGTCGGGCTGACTTGCGGCAGGAAATCCGACCTCGATCTCCTTGAAGCCCATCTTCACGAGCGCGTCGAACATGCGCCGCTTGCGATCCGGGTCCATCGGGTCGATCAGCGCCTGGTTGCCGTCGCGCAGATCGACGCTGCACCACAGCGGAGCCTTCTCGACTCGTACGTTCGGCCACGTACGGTCGGCGAGAACGAGCGGAAGCCACGGCTGATACTTCTCGAAGGGCATCTTCTTGGGGGTGACGTTCTGCGGTGGCATTGGTGTGCTCCTGATGGTGTTGCTGTGTTTGTCGTGCTGCTGTGTTTGTCGTAGTGCTGAGTTGAAGTGTTGTTGTGAAGGAAACGGTAGTGAGCCTGAAAAAGCAAGAACCCCCTGCGCTGATGCGCAAGGGGACAGGCGAACGCGATATGGGGCGTTCGCCTTACGTAAGAAGGAGGCCGATCAGTCGAGTCATCGGACGAGATACTAGCACGCGAGGCGCTCGACGCAATGTCGGAATTGGCGCGGAGTACGTTCAGTGAATGGCATCGTTCAAGCTCGACACTCAGCTTCGTTCCTTCACCGACGCAGCACGCGAGGCCGACCAACTAGCGGAGGCGGGCATCGACGGCGTGTTCAGCTTCGAGGGCCCGCACGATGGCTTCGTGCCGCTCACGCTTGCGGCGCCGAACTCGCGGGTCGATCTCTACACCAACGTGGCCATAGCGTTACCGCGCAATCCGATGCAGTTGGCGTACCTCGCCAATGACCTCCAACTACTCAGCCAGGGTCGGTTCATGCTCGGACTGGGCTCGCAGATCAAGCCGCAGATCGAGAAGCGTTTCGGCGCAGCGTTCGATCCACCGGTCGCGCGCATGCGCGAGCTAGTCCAAGCGATTCGAGCGATCTTCGCGGCGTGGACAACTGGCGAGCGCTTGCGCTTCGAGGGCGACTTCTATCGGCACACGTTGATGACCCCTATGTTCAACCCGGGTCCGAATCCGTACGGTGCTGCGCCACTCTGGCTCGGCGCGCTTGGACCGCGGATGACACGTATGGCAGCTGAGGTTGCTGACGGATTGCTCGTGATGCCGTTCAGCACCGAGCGGTTCTTCACCGAACACACGATGGTGAATGTTGCAGCGGGACTCGCTACCGCCGGACGAGCGCGTAGCGATCTGTCCATCGTGGCTCAGGCAATTGTATGTGTCGGCCGCGACGAAGCCGAGTACGCAGCTGCGGTCGGGGGAGTCAAGGGCCTGCTCTCGTTCTACGGCTCGACACCCAGCTACAGGCCCGTACTCGATGCGCACGGTTGGGGAGACCTGCACGTCGAGCTCAACGCTTTGTCCAAGCAGGGCCGTTGGCTCGACATGATCGGCTTGATCGACGACGACGTTCTGCACACCATTGCTGTGTGCGGCACTCCGGCCGAAGTCGGTGCGCAGCTCACGACAAGGTTCGCAGGCGCTGCCGACAGGGTCGCTTTCTACATGCCGTACGCGGCGCCGGTCGATATCGTCGCGGCCACCGTCTGCGCGGTCAAGGCGTCTGCCCCGGAATGATGCCTGACGGTTTCAGCGAATGAGGAAGTTGTCGAATTGCCAGGGATCGTTCAGGTTGAGCCCATCGCTCTCGTTGCCGAAGACCGGGAAAAGATCGTTGCGGTCGCGCAGCGGAGTCCAATCGGTGGGACCGGAGTGCAACGTGCCGAGGTACTTCTCGGCGACCTTGAGGATTTCGTCCCACGGCAACTCATCTGGCACACGCACACCCTCGGACGGGTTCTGAATCATCCAGCTCACCGCGCCGATGATGCTGCCACCGACTTGCACTGTGGTTGCGCTCTGCCCGGGTACGACCGCACGAGCTTCTTCGATCGACAACAGTGAGCCCGTCCACCAGCCTGTGTAGTCGTGGCCGAGAAGCAACACGCCCAACTCGTCGCGGCCGCTAGTGATCTCATCGTTGAGAATGCGCTGGTGACTCTGCATCCGCCAATCGCTCTGGCGCAATTCGTGAATGCTGGCAATTGCTGACTCGGACGGGCAATACGCGTAATGCACCGTTGGCCGGTAGAGCGGATTACCGAAGTCGTCCCACACGGTGAGGTGATCGCTCATCGTGAACGACTCGCCATGGCGGATGACCATGCCGTTGATCGGCCCGGATGGAACCCATGACCGCACCCAGGTGTTGAGCCCGGGTTGGGCAAGGCAGATCTGATTACGTGGACCTTCACCGATGTGGGTGTAGGCGTTGGTCGGCAGGCGCAGTTCGTGAGTGCCCCAACCCATCTCGGCGGGTGCGACGCCCTCTTCGTAGAGGCCATCGACCGACCACGTGTTGACGAACTCGTCGAACTCCTTAGGCACGTTGGTGATCTGCGTGTCGCGTTCGCTGATGTGAATGACCTTGGTGCCGCTGAGCTGTGCGAGCACGTTGTAGTGATCCTCGGCCAACGCAGTTTCGATTGCTGCAGTGCGCGATCCGGCGCGGCCGTCGGAGAGCAGACGTGTGCAGATCTCGCCCAACGACTGCTTTACGAAGTGACTGACCAAGCCGGGGTTTGCCCCGTGCTCAACAACGGCCGTCGCGCCTCGGTTGTCGGTCCATCCGGCTATGATCCGCCGCAACTGCATGTGCCGGGCGTAGAGGGTGCGATCGATGGGGTGCGTCTTTTGCAGATCGTCGTACGGGTCCCAAACCTCGACAGAGGTGTTGAGGTAGCGCACGTTGTGATCGCGACACCACTGCAAGATTGTGGGATTGTTGATGTTCCAGGCGAGGTCGAGCAGGATGTCTCCACTGCCGACGCGCTCGGTCAGGAACGAATCGAGATTGTCGGGCGTGACCCGATCTTGTTCATACTGAACCCCCAGCCCGAGGACCTCGGCGATGCGTGCTCGATTGTCGACGAAATCGACAACATTGATCCGACCCGGTTTGATACCGAGATCACGAACAAGCAGCGGTATGACGCATTGCGCCACTGAACCGCAGCCGAGTACCAGCACCCGCTGGGGGCGGGCTGTCATTCAGCGGACTCCAGAACCATTTCGGCGAGTTGTGCCTCAAGCGCGGCAACACCATCGGCAGCAAGAAGACTCTGCCAGTCGTATGCGATGCCTTTGCGGCCTGCAGTTGCAGTGCCATCGAAATTGTTCATGCGAACGCCTCCCGGTGAGATCGGTTTCCTTTCTGGCCGGATCGTTCCGGACACAGGAATGCCGACGATAACCAGTCCGATCAGTGGCCGCTACTCACTGATCCATCAGACAGATATGGCTGACTCGTCGGTCAGATTGGCTAACCAAGTCAGCAGTTCAGTCTGGAGCAGTTCATGGTCGAGATCGAGGGCAGCGACGTGGCCACTGTTCGGCAACCGCAGTCGGGTCACTGGACCGTGCCCCGCCGCTGCGACGGCGTGTGCGAGCGCATCGGAGTTGGCGGGGTCCACGACACTGTCGTGATCGCTCGACACCACCAGCACGGGAACCTCCAGGATCGTCATGACAGCGTTTGCGAGCGCAGCGCCTTTCCCCAGTTCGAGGAGCGCCTGCAGCGGCAATTCGAGATACGCGCTGTCGTGCGCGTTCGGATCACGGATGTCGGGGTGGCCGGCTGGCTGCATCGAGGTTCCGCGGCTGATGAGATACTCGAGATGCTCCGTCGCGTCGGGATCCGGTGGCAGCACCAATGGATTGATCGCCGCCAAACCGCGAATTTCGTTGCGCTGACTTGCGACAATCAGTGCAAGTGTCGCGCCCATCGACTGCCCCACGATCACAACGCCGTTACACCGGTGCGAGAGTTCGTGTGCGGCTTCATGCACACCTGCCAGCCAGTCGTTCCAGGTGCAGTTGATCAGATCCTCGGGCCTGGTGCCATGACCGACGAGGTGCGGCGCGATCACAGGGTATCCAGCAGCGTGGATGGCGGCGGTGACGGGCATGATGCTGTGCGGCGTTCCACCGAGGCCGTGGAGGCACAACACCCCGGGACGAGTCATAGTGGTTTGCTCATCGTGGTTGGAGAGCCTGAGCGAAGTCGGTGACGAGATCGTCCGCGTCCTCGAGACCGATCGACACTCGCAGTAAGCCCGGTGCAATACCGCCCGCCGCCAGTTCATCCGCGGTGAGGCTGGCGTGTGTGGACGTGGCGGGATGGCACACCAATGTCTCGGGACCCCCGAGTGACGTTGCGACACGCGCCAGCTTGAGGTTGTCGAGCAACGTGGATGCGTGGTGTTGGCCGCCGCTCACTTCGAACGAGAGCACTGTGCCGTTGTGGCGCATTTGGCGCTGCGCCAAGTCGTACTGGGGGTGTGTTGGCAGGCCGGGGTAGTGCACCGCAGCCACATTGGGGTTGGCCGCAAGCTCCTTGGCGAGTTGTAGGGCCGACGCCGATTGATGAGCAACGCGAACAGCAAGGGTACGCACACCGCGTAACGCATTGAGGGCGTCGGCTGGCGACGCCGTCGCACCATGCAACACGCCGTATCCCCATATTTCGTCGAGCAGGTCGCGTTCGCCGGCGATGACGCCAAGTGTCGCATCGTTGTGGCCGTCGATGCCCTTCGTTGCGGAGTGGATGACAAGATCGACTCCGTGCCGGAGCGGCTGTTGCCCAAGCGGTGTCGCGAACGTGGAGTCCACGACTTTGAACGGTCCACGGATGGCGCCAAGTTCGTCGAGATCGACGATTTCGAGCAGCGGGTTCGAGGGTGTCTCCGCGAGGATCATCATGGTGCGCCCGGGCTGCACGGCCGCTGCGAACGCGCCGGGTTCGACTCCGTCGACGTAGGTGACATCGATACCGAGGCGCCCGCACGGACCCTGAAGGAAGGCAAGCGTGCCCGCGTAGAGCTGACGTTGCGCAACGATGTGGCTGCCCGTACTGCACAGCGCCAGGATCGTTGTGGTGATCGCACCCATTCCACTCGCATACGCAATGGCGTCCTCGGCCCCTTCGAGGGCTGCGATGGCTTCTTCGAACGATCGCACGGTTGGGTTCGAGTATCGACTGTAGAACTCTGCAGATCTGCGTCCCGTCGCGCGCTGGCGCGCGTCCACGAGGCCGGCCGAGACCCATGTGCTCGACGCCCACAGCGGCGGCGCGAGCGAGGTACCGTAGGCCGAGCGGCCGGCCGTGATGGCCGTCGTCGCGGGCCGCTCGTCGCCAGCGGCGGTGTCGTCGTTGTTCACCCATCCAGAATAGGTGCCAGAGTCCCGCGGGAGAAAGCGCCATTCGAAGCGCCTGTGTAGATACCCTGTCGACAACATGCCTGACTCTCCAGCCCACCTCGGCGCTGCTCGCGGTCGGCGGACTCGTCCTCACAGACCCGCCGACGATCACACATCCGAGAACCCCGTATCCCCAATTCTCATCGCTCCCGTCTACGCACCGACCGGTTTTGCCGAACTGGGTGTGCCCCCCGATATCGACGCCGGGCTCGCCGCGGCAGGCTTTTCCCAGCCGTTTGCGATTCAGACCCATGCCATCCCGGTTGCCCTGACGGGTGCCGACGTGTGTGGGCGCGCCCGAACCGGTTCAGGCAAGACTCTTGCGTTCGGTGTCCCGTTGTTGGCCCGCCTCAGTGGTAAGTCGCAACCGAATAAACCCCGCGGCCTCATCCTCGTACCCACGCGCGAACTGGCGCTGCAGGTGGCCGATGTGCTTGAACCCGTCGCGAAAGCGTGTGGCTTCGGTGTGCTTGCGGTCTACGGCGGTTCGTCACGGCACCGCCAGATCGATGTCCTCAACGCCGGAGTTGAGGTTGTTGTCGCCACACCGTTGCGTCTCATCGATCTGCTCAAGAACAACGAACTCGACCTCGATCAGATCGAGGTGCTGGTGCTCGACGAAGCCGACCGCATGGCCGACGATGGCTTCACGCCGCAGGTTGAATGGATCCTGCGCAAGATCACCGGTGAACACCAGACCATGCTGTTCTCGGCAACGCTCGATGGTGATGTCGGCCACCTCGTGCGCCGCTACTTGAAGGATCCCATCGAGGTATCCATCGATGCTCCCACCGACACCGTGGGAACGATGTATCACTTGTTCCTCGCGGTGCATCGGATGGACAAGGACAAGGTCGTCGCCACGATTGCGAGCTCGTTCGAACGCGTCATCGTGTTCTGTGCGACGAAACGCACGTGTGATCGCGCAACCGAGGCGCTGCAAGATCTCGGTGTGCGAGCCATGGCTATTCATGGCGATCTACCCCAGCCGTCGCGCGAGAAGGCGCTGAAGCGTTTCACCACCGGTGAGATCTCTGTGCTCGTTGCGACCGACGTCGCCGCACGTGGCATCGACATCGACGACATCGGCGCGGTCATCCACTACGAGCCGGCAGTCGACG
>JAYTWP010000237.1:0-3676 GCA_043743395.1 Actinomycetota bacterium
TGCGGGGTCGCCGCGCAGCTTGTTGATCACCAGCCCCTGTACGCAAGCACGCAAGTCGTCGGGCAGCAACACAACGGTGCCGTAGAGCGCAGCGAACACACCACCCGGATTGATGTCGCCGACGATGATCGCGGGCATCGACGCGTCGCGGGCGATGCGCAGGTTGACGATGTCATGGTCGAGGAGGTTGATTTCGGTCGGGCTTCCGGCCCCCTCACACAGCACGACATCGAAGCGGCTGCGCAGGTCGGCGAGCGCGTCGAGCACCACGGGGAGAAGGTCGAGTTTCACCTCGTGATACTCCGCTGCGGTCATGACCTTCCACGGCGACCCGTTGAGCACGACCTGACTTGTCCGCTCGCCGGTCGGCTTCAGCAGGATCGGGTTCATCGCTACCTCGGGCGCGACTCCGGCCGCGTACGCCTGGAAGCCCTGCGCTCGTCCGATCTCGTGACCAGATGGCGTGACGACCGAATTCAGCGACATGTTCTGTGCTTTGAACGGCGCGACGCTCACACCGGACCGAGCAAGCAGTCGACACAGACCGGCGACGACAGTGCTCTTGCCGGCGTCGGACGTCGTGCCACACACCATCAATGCTCCGTGCAGACCGGAAGCTGCCATCACCGTATTCCGATGTGGTCGGCGAGCCAGGTCATCGCGGCCTCGGCGTTGGCGACGGTATCGACGGGTGGTGCCGGTGGCCGCGCGACCATCACGACAGGGATGGCGAGTTGTCGGGCCGCGTCGAGCTTCGGGCGTGTGGCAGTGCCTCCGGAGTTCTTCGCGACAACGAGGTCGATGCGGTGCGTTCGCAGCACCGCAATTTCGCCGTCGAGTGTGAACGGCGCGCGTGCCAACAGCACTGTCGCGTCAGGAAGAACTGTTGGGTCGGGCGGATCGATGGATCGGACCACGAAATCGGCGTCGCACCGGCCGAACGGTTGCAGTTCCTGGCGGCCGATGGTGAGCAGCACCCGTCGGGCACCACTGTCCTGCACCCGTTGCGCTGCGTCGGGCATCGACAGGGCTGGTATCCACCGATCACCCTGTTGCGGAGCCCACGCATCCCTGGCGAGGCGGAGCAGCGGGATGCCAACGCTCGCGCAGGCCGCGGCAGCGTTGAATGGCATGCGGGTGGCGAAAGGGTGCGTGGCGTCGATCATCACTGTGTAGTTGCCGGTGTCGAGGTGGTTGGTGAGGCCGTCGATGCCGCCGAATCCGCCGACACGAACGTCGACGCCGGTTGGCGACGGGTTGCGTGTCGAGGTGCGCCCGGCGAACGACAGAACCAACTCGATGTCCGGAGCGTTCGCGCACATCAGGCGGATCAGTTCGGATGCCTCGGTGCTACCGCCGAGCACCAGGATCCGGTCGCTCGGTCGGGCCGGCGGCGACTCCGTTTCGGTCATCTCGGTCACTCGGTCACTCGACTGCGTGGCAGTGGCCATTCGAACCGGACCGCCGAAAGTTCGATCGGTTCCCGATGTTTCAGCACACCGGAGGCGAACCATGAGCAGAGCGCCTCCACCTCGATGTCATCGACGGCGCTGAAGTAGCGGGCCGTCCATCGGCCTTCGGGGGGCCGGGTCCGCACAACGACGACGTTCTTGCGATCGCAGGGCCCGATGCAGTTGGTGACCTTCACCCTGCCGGCAGCGCGGGTTGCGGCGTCGGTGATGGCGTCGAGGTGTCGCTCGTGGTCCGGGCCGTCATGGTTTCCGCAGCAACAGCCGCGACAGACCAGCACCGACAGCGAGGTGTCGTTGATGTTCATGCCGGCACGGACTCGTGATGGGATGGGTTGCTGTCGGTTCGGGCGGCGGCGCGGTCGCCGAGCCAGCCGAACACGATGCCGAGCACCAGCCACAACGAGGCGTTGCCGGCGAGGGAGTCGAGACGGAAGTGCCAGATGAGGTTGGCCGGTGCGTCGATCGCGTCCGGGTTCGCTGGGAACACCACGTACAGCGCGGCGATCACGGCGAGATATGCACCAGCGACCACGGCAAACCTCGGTGCACCCGCGTACCCGCGGGCGGTCATCTGTCCCCACACCTCCCGGGCCAGAATGGCTACGAGGACCGAAACCACCAGAAGGATGAGATACGACGCGGTTCGTTGATCGATGGTGTCCGGATTGCCGACCCCCGGCGGGTTCGCCGGGTACTTCAGCCCCGGGACGAGTGTCCACACCACGAAGACGGCCCCGGCAAGCCTGATCGAACGCGAGAACGAGCCGCCTTCGTGCGACGCGCTGTGCCACAGCACCGCGCTGACGAAGCCGAAGATGAGCCCGACGAACAGCCCGAAGAGAACATCTCCGGCCATGCCGCCGAGCACTTGCGTGCTCCGGGAGAACATCTCTTTGTGGGCGCCGGTCTCGTGGGCAGCCTCGAGTTCGAGGGCTTTGCGAATCTGGGTATCGGTGACCGTCCACTGGAAAACGGCGGCGACCGCCCCTCCGGCGACGCCTGCGAGCGCGCCACGGCCCAGGAAGGCCTTCATGTTGTTCATGACCGCTGCGCGGTCAGTGGCAGGGCAAGCCGAGTGCGTGACGCGAGTCGTGGAACAGTTCGTGGACAACCATCCAGTGCGAGGTCAACCAGCCGGTCTCCTGCAACATCATGTACGACCCGAGTAGCGCGACCGCGACCACCATCACGCTCCACCAGCGAACATCGATCGGGGTGGACTCGTGCGTGGGGACAATGGCAACAGCCATGTTGAACCTCTTTCCATGTTCTCGTGGATTTGAGCGCAACCGGTCTCCTGGCTCTGGGATCAACGCTCCACCCACCTTCCCAGGCTGGCGCCCAGCGGCAATTCGGGTTTCACTTCCCCATCACAGTGGCGAGAACCGCACCGGAATTTCACCGGCTTCCCGACATTGCGCTGCCGCACCATACCAGACGTCGAAGTCTGTCAGCGAGGGCCGGCCGACTGTGTAGTCCGTGCGGTGGTTCGGCGGATGCGCAAACCGTCGAGGAGCAGCCGTGTGGCCATCACTGCACCGACGCCTTCTCCGGCACGAAAGCGCAGATCGAGCAGCGGCTCCAACCCGAGATGCCCGAGCACCACACCATGAGCTGACTCGCTGCTGCGCTGACCGGCGATCAGATGCGCGCAGACACCCGGCTCAATCGCGCACGCACAAGCAGCGGCCACACCGGTCGCAAACCCATCCAACACCACTGCCCCACCGGCGCTGGACGCACCGAGCACCACACCGCAGATCAGCGCGAACTCGGGACCACCCAAGGTGCTCAGGAGCCCGACCAGGTCGCCAGTACCGCCGCCATTTCTGCGCCATCGGGCCACTGCTGCGCCGACGACGGCCACCTTGCGATCGCGCATGGGCGAGTCGGCGCCTGACCCGAGCCCGACGACGTCTTGCGCTGCAAGGCCGAGCAGTGCCGATGCCAGCGCGGCAGCGACCGTGGTGTTGCCGACTCCCACCTCGCCGAGCACGACGAGTCCCTGTCCTGCGAGTCGCTGTCCGAGTTCGACGCCCTCGTCGATCAGTTCGGTCGTGCGTTCTCGCGTCATCCCGTCTGCGGTGACCAGGTCTCCTGACGAGGAGCCGGCGTCGACGACCGTCCATCCGACGCCCGCTGCGTTCGCGGCGCTGATACCGATCGACTGCCCGGCGACGGCAGCGGCGTAGACCTCGGCCGTG
>JAYTWP010000238.1:0-5600 GCA_043743395.1 Actinomycetota bacterium
GGCCAGGTTCTCCGCGTAGAGCACTCGTTGGCGATGCGACTTGGCGGCCGTAACGATTCGGTCGGCGTCGGCAAGAGTGGTGCACAGCGGCTTTTCGACCACAACAGCAACTCCGGCCTCGAGCAGGGTCAGCGTGTCGGCGGCGTGGTGTTGTGGGGGAGTGGAAACAACCACGATGTCGGCATCGGCGGGCAGCTGGTCGTAGGTGACAGCCTTCGATTGCAGTTGTTCAGCGCGTTCAGCGGCGCGTGTAGCAGTTCGTGATGCGACGGCAACGACGGGCATGTCCAAAAAACGTGCGGCCGCACCGTGTGCGCCAGAGATCATGCCGGCACCCCACAGCGCGACGGAGGGCCGTGACATTGCTTACTTGCCGACGAGTTCGGCAACCACGGGGGCAAATGATTCTACATCTTCGGCGCCGACGATGATGTAGCTGAAGCCCCACTTCTCTCGGCGCGCCAGGAGATCGTCGACCATCTGGGCCGTGGTGCCCGTGAGCGCGAACGGTGACTGCTCCATGAAGCTGCGCGGTACGCCGAGCATGCTCGACATCTTCTCCATATGACCGATGCGATCATCGGTGACCTTGACCATGAACACTCGAACGTTCATCTCGATCTCCGACATGCGCTCGCCGGCGGCGGCATGCACGATGGCGACCTTTTCGTCGACGGCCTCGGCGGTCATCGTGGAGATCGCATCGGGTCCGACGACGCCTGCGGTCATCGTTCCGTTGATTCCGATGATGTCTGCCTCGCGTGCGGCGAAGGACAACACGCGCTTGCCTCCGCCGCCGATCAGGATGGGAGGAACTGGCTTTTGCACGGGCTTGGGCAAGCCGTTGTAGTTCGTGATGGTGTAGTGCTCGCCGGTATGAGAAAAGGCGCCCTCGCGCATCGCTCCCTTGATGATCGCCAGGCCCTCGACGAAGCGGTCGATGCGAACCTTTGGTGAGTCGTATGCCATGCCGGATTCCTCGTAGTCGCTGATCATCCAACCCGCGCCAATACCGATCTCGATGCGCCCCTCGGACAGTAGGTCCATCGTGGCGAGCTCTTTGGCGAGTACGACCGGATGCTTGTAGTCGTTGTCCCATACCAGCGCGCCAATACGCAGCTTGGTCGTCGCGTCGGCAGCTGTCATCAGCGCCGGGACAGGTGCGAGTTGATCGCCGAAATGGTCGGGCATCGTCAGAACGTCGTAGCCGTTGGCTTCCACGCGGTGTGCGAGCGACACCCATTCTTGACGGGTGGACGCATTCGAGGCTTGAACGCCGAAACGGAAGGGGCGGTGCGTAGTCATGAGAGGCACCTTATCTTGTTCCGATTTTTGCACTCGCGTCAGAACCCTGTGGTCGTGCCTGTGGTGACGACCGCTCGACCGGTTCGCCAACTAACCTCGGCCTTGCTGTGCGTCCCTTCTTTTGGCTTCTCCGATTTCTCGGCGTGATGCTGGCGGGCGCGCTCTTCTTCACCGGTGTCACCGTTGCGATAGCGCCACGAATCTGGGGTTCGGTCAACGCGCATGAGCAAGTGCCATCGAAACTCCCCGGCTTCGAGCCGCTGGCCCGACGCAGCTACGTGTACGGGGCCGGTGGTGCCGAGATTGCGGTGTTCGAACGCGAAAACATTCAACCGTTCACACTTCATCAAGTGCCTCCGGATGTTCTCGACGCAGTGCTTGCCGTCGAGGATAAAGAGTTCTACGTACACAGGGGAGTCAATGTGCGCAGCCTTGTGCGCGCGACATTGTCAAACTTCTCGGCGGGGGCAAACCGCCAAGGTGCGTCCACCATCACGCAGCAAGTCGTGAAGAACGAGTTGCTTGCGGGGCTGCCACGCGACGGTCGTTACAAGTTGTTGCAATTGCACTTTGCGATGATGCTCGAGAAGAGCATGACAAAGGATCAGATCCTCGAGCGGTATCTCAACACGATCTTTTTCGGCAACAACGCATATGGATTGTCGGCGGCAGCTGAGACGTACTTTGCCGAGTCGGTCGAGCAACTCACGGTCGCGCAGGGAGCGTTCCTTGCGGGCCTCATTCGCTCGCCATCGGGGTATGACCCCATTCGCAAACCGGAGCGAGCTCGGGCGCGATTCCAGCAGGTGCTCACGCGGTTGGTGGATGCATCGATCATGACGACCGCCGAACGTGATCGGTTGCTCGTTGAGTGGCCAATTCCGGAACGTACCCAAGCGTTACCCGGACGCGTGACAACGCCGACCTACTTCACTGAGGCGCTGCAGGACTATCTGCTGACGAGGTCTGACATTCTTGGCGCGGATGAGCAGCAGCGGCGGAGCACCCTGTTGCGCGGCGGCTTGAAGATCTTCACGACCATCGACCCGAATCTGCAGGCTGCCGCCGAACTCGCGGGCGCTGCGCTGCCGAACAACCAACTGGGTTTCAGCTCGGCGATCGTTTCTCTCGAGACGTCGTCGGGCGCCATACGCGTGATGGTGGGTGGTCGTGGCTTCAAGCGCAATGTGAGCGAGGTCAACATGGCGCTCGTACCGCGGCAGACGGGATCGAGCATCAAGCTGTTCATCCTTGCGGCGGCGATACAGGCTGGAGTGCAACCGACCGACGTGATCGACGGTACGGCGCCATGCACCTTGCCAAATCCGGGCAATCCAAGGGATCCGTTTATCATTAGCAACAAGTCGGCGAGTCGGCCGGTCAGCACGCTCGCCGTGATGACGGCGTTGTCGATCAACTGTGCATACAGCCGCCTCGCGCAGATCGTTGGGCTGAACCGAGTCGTCGACACGACGTACCGCATGGCCCATTCGCCCTACTTGTTCAAAGGCCAATCGCGAAAGGATCGCGGTGCTGCCCCGATCCAGCCGTTCGCCAGCTTCGCAACCGGCGCTAACGAGATGAGTCCGCTCGACATGGCCGCGGGTGGGCAGACCATCGCGAATCAGGGGCTTCACCACGACCCCTATTTCGTGGAGTACGTGGAACGCGCAGATGGCTCGCGCCTGTACACGCACGACGACCCCGGGGTGCAGGTGCTCGACACCGATGTTGCGCTCACCACAATCAGCATGCTGAAGGGCGTCATTTCGAGCGGAACCGGCCATCGGTATCCGCTCGCCAACAAGCGTCCGGCTGCGGGAAAGACGGGTACCCAGGAGGACAACACCAATTCATGGTTCGTCGGTCTCACACCGGAGTTGTCGACTGCTGTGTGGGTGGGCAACCCCAATGGATACGTGCCGATGGTGAATGTGCCGGAGTTCGTAGCAGAGGGCGTCAGCAAGGTGCAGGGCGGCACGTATCCCGAAAAAATCTGGAAGGTCTACGCCGACGCAGCCCTGTACGGTCAGCCGAACCAAGATTGGCCGCCCCCACCCGCCCCCACCCGGCCGCCGGCGCGCTTGTATCTGCCCGGCAGCGATTGTTTGGCGACGTTGGTCAGCGGGGCGTTGCCGGACCCGAATGCCCCATCGACGACTCCGCCGCCCACGACGGTTCCAAACCCGGCTGCCGCGACCACGCTCGTCCCGCCGCCAATCGCGCCTCCCGTCCTGCAGGCAGCGAAGAATGGAACCACCATTCCTCCAGACGTGCTCGACCCTGACGCACCGGTGCCGACTGTCGATCCCAAGCTGTTTGTGGTGTATGACTGTGCACGTGGAATTCCGGGCGCAACGATTCAGGCCAAATAGATGAACGCGGAAGCGTTGCTCGAGCTGCAGCTCGCAGACACAGCAATCGACCAACTGAAGTACCGGTTGGGTCATCTTCCAGAGGTTCTCGCGTCGAACGAGGCTGCCGACGCGCTGACGCAATGGACCAAGCGCGCTGCGGCGTTGCGTCAGCAAGTCCTGGAACTCGAGGCGTCGATCGCCGAGACAGAGAAGAAGAGCGCCACCTTGTCGGAGAAACGTGACCGGCTCGAGAAGCAGCTCAAGACTGTGATTTCGCCACGCGAGGCAGAGGCGCTGATGCATGAGATCGAGACCCTCACGGCGCAGCGATCAGTGCTCGACGATGCCGAGTTGATTGCTATGGAAGCAAGCGCTGCCGACGAAGCCGAACTCGACGCCCATAGCGAAGGACACGACGATCTCCGCAGCGCTGCACAGGCAGCATTGGAGATTGCCGACGCAGCCCGTGCTGCTGCCGAGGCCGAGCTTGCCGAACGGCGCGCCGCGCGCGATCTCCTCCGTGCCGGCCTTGATGACGCCGTGCTCGTCCGATACGACTCGATGCGTGCTCAGTTCGGTGGCGTCGGTGTGGCCAAGCTCAACGGTCTGCGCTGCGAGGGTTGTCATCTGGACATGTCCCGAGGCGAGGTCGACGCGCTGAAACGTGACAAAGGTGACGAGATCCCCGAATGCCCGAACTGTGGGCGATTGTTGGTTCGATAGCACCGTGTTCTTCTGGTTTGTCGGTACGGCCGTCGCGTCGGTCTGGTTTGTCTTTCGCGATCCGGGATTTGACTACCGCTTGCTTTGCCTCGGGGCGCTTCTGCCCGACCTGATCGATGCTGGATTCGGCGGTGCCAGAGCCCTGCACAGCATGACGGTGAGCGTGGCCGCACTCGTGTTCGTCGTGCTGGCCAGCGCGGGCCGCAAAAGGTGGCGAAAGCGTGCGCTCGCGGTGCCAATCGGCATGATGCTGCATCTTGTTTTCGATGGCGCGTTTTCAAACTCGCGGCTGTTTTGGTGGCCCGTTGCCGGCACTCATTTCGCCGATGACCCGTTGCCGTCTGTCGCTCGTGGGTGGTTCAACGTTGTGCTGGAACTCATCGGCATCGGCGCGCTTGTGTGGGTGTGGCGGGCGTTTGGCTTACGGTCGCGTTCGAGGCGAGTAACGCTGTGGCGCACGGGTCGGCTCGAACCGTTACCTCGCCGCAACTGACGTGTGATTCGCTGGAGACGGCGGCAGCCTTCAACATTGACTCACTTTGAGCGTCATTCGAATTGTCAAGAGTCTGTCAATTTTGCCACCAGCAGTCGCCAGATCAGCGCAGATGTGCCACTGTTCCCCAAGCAATTGGGCGAATCGACGACTTCCGGTGCCGGGCACCGTCAATATCCTTTGGGGGGACGATCATGATTCTGAGGCGCAGCCTGAATCTGGCAGCAGTGGCCGCACTCGTATCGGTCGGGGTGGCCGTCGTTGTCATCAGTTCCGCATCGGCGCATTCGCCCTACATCGTCACGTCGTGCGATGCGGGTTCTCCCCGTGGCGAAATAGGTCTCAAGGACTACCACGGGACCAACCATGTGCAGATCTGGGTCGACGGCGTCAGCGTGGTCGACACCGAATTCGAGCATTCGTACCACAACATTGCCGACTTGGGTGACCCAAATGTCAAGCACAGCTATCGCGTGCGTGTCGAGGGTGGCGACGACGAGGATTCCCGAGACGGCTGGAGCGTAGACACCTCCAAGGACTCGAACGAGTGCGAGCAGGAATCCACGTCGTCGACGCATCCGCCGGTGAAGATTGTGATCTGCGAGCAGACTTCGAACCCCGAGCATCCTCATCGCCCGATGACTGTGGACGAAGACTCCATCACGAGCACCGATGGTCACGACGACCACGCTGACGACATCATCCCGCCTTTTGCGGGCTAC
>JAYTWP010000239.1:0-12352 GCA_043743395.1 Actinomycetota bacterium
CGACGAGCTCACTCAGCCGACGGTGACGGCGGAGCCATCTTCGTGCCGGGCAGGTAATAGCGCCGGTGCCAGATTCCACGCGGATCTTCGCCGAGCACAGGCATGCGCCAGGTTGAGACTCGTGACGTGGCAGCGGTGAGGTCGACGGCGCACAACGCACGCGGCTGATCGTCGGTGCCATCGACATACGCATTCGCTGCATCGACCGGTATGTAGCGCGACGCCAGCGCGCGATACAGATGCTGCCAGAGCCGATCGCGGCCGGGTTCGTAGAGGACCTCGACATGACCCTGAACCGTCACCTTGCGATAGGGCGGCTCGTCTTCGTCGATCGAAATCGCAACTCGAGGATCGCGCAGCATGTTCTGCCATATCACCGCAGGCTCCCTCGGAGTGAAGCAAAGTCGATCACCGTCCATGATGAACCAGAGCGGGACCACTCGAGGCATACCGTCGGCGTCGACAGTGGCAAGGCGAGCGAGATGGTTCGCCTCGGCCAAAAACCCAAACACCTCGTCAGTTGTCAGCTTCGGCACGATGTTGGTCTAGCCGCTAACGGCTCATAGATGGAAGTCCAAGCAGCAAGGCCTGAAGCAGTAACTGTTCATTCGGGTTACGTTCGAGCGCCTCGAGCGAGCCATGAATGCGAGTGATGGCCTTGGCCGCCGATTCAGGCCGGGTGAGGGTGCCGTCGACCAACGCATCGCGGTACGAGCCCGCGAGCGTCACGAGGCCAGCGCGGAGCTCGTCGGTTCGGTGCCGCCGGAGTTCACGCTTGTGCCGATCTTCTAAGATCTTCTTGCCACTGCCCCGCTCGCCCATCGCAGAGATACGTGCCTCGAGCGCTGTGACTTCCCGAGCGTGACGCGCAACGAGTGGTGCTGCCGCAACTTCGATCGCCTCGATGATCTCATCGACTGCGGCGACGACCGATCGACCGGTGCCATCGAGGCGAAACGGCATCGCCGCGAACATCTCACGACGGGCGACGAGCTGCGGGTCACTCGCAAGCAAACGCGCCCGGGAGAGATCGCCGGCTGCCGCCTGAGCAGACCGCGCCGCCTGTTCAGGGGCGACGCCTTCAGCGACGAGCGTCGCCATCACAATGTCGTCGGACACCGCGCCGAACTCGATACGCACGCAGCGCGAGGCGATCGTGACGAGTTCTGGAGGCATGTAATCGGCGAGCACGATGAACATCGTGCTCGCTGGTGGCTCCTCGATCGTCTTGAGCAGCCTGGCCGCGGCTTCGGCACTGAGGAGATGAAACTCATCGAGGATCAGGATCTTGCGGTCGCTCTCGTTGGGTGCGAGAGCGGCGAGACGCACGATCTCGTCCGCTTGCTCTTTGGAGATGGCGGCTCCGACACGAGAGAACTCGCGTACGTCCGGATGCTGCCCGGCGAGTGCAAGCCGCGCATCACGCGAGTCGGGGTCGTCAACACCTGCGAGCAACAACGCAGCAAACGCTCGAGCCGCTTCGTTCTTCGTACTCCCGGGGGGTCCGACGAACAGGTAAGCGTGCAGCGGATTCACGGCCGAGGCTTGCAGCCTGCGCACGGACGCGGGTTGACCCACAACGTGGCGCCACACGCTGTCCATCAGATTCCCAGGCGCTGCAAGGTGACGGTGCGGATGTTGTGCGCGACCACATCTTTGGTCTCTGTACCGTCGATGATCACCCAACGGTCTGGATCGGCCGCAGCCATTTCCGCGAAGCCAACCCGTACTCGGGCATGAAACGCGTCGTCGGCCTGCTCGAAGCGATCAAGATCGCGGCTACTCATTCGTTCAGACAGCATCTCGAAGGGAACGTCGATGAGAATGACCAGGTCCGGCCAGCGACCATCGACGGCCCAGTCGCTGATTTGACGAATCAAATCGAGCTCGAGGCCTCGCCCATAGCCCTGATACGCGAGGCTCGAGAACGCGCTGCGATCGCTGACGACATGACGCCCGATCGAGAGCGCGGGACCCACCAGCTCGTGGAGATGCTGGGCTCTATCGGCAGCGATCAACAAGGCCTCGGCTTTGTCGGCGAGGTGCGTATTAGAGGGATCGTGCAGCAAGGTCCGAATCTCGTTGCCAAGGTGCGTACCCCCTGTTTCGCGGGTGAGCACCGCGTCAAGAGCAACTGCAAGACGCGATGCATGCGTGCTTTTGCCGCACCCTTCGGCGCCTTCTAACGCGATGTATCGGCCCGGGTTCGTCACGCACAGCACCATATCCGCTCGCTTCCACTTGGCCGCGTCGATCAACTTGGTTGCTCGGCTTCCGTGCGTGCTGTACCATATAACGGAATGTTTTTCCCATAGAATGAGACATCCTTAATGTGGATACCGATCACACTTCTTGCCGCCAGTTTCCAAACTGCCCGAACAGCAATGCAGCAGCGACTGCGCGCACTGCTCTCGGTGAGCGGCGCCGGCTTCGTCCGATATGTGTATGGCGCACCGCTCTCACTCGGCGCAGTGGCGATCGCCATTGCTCTCGGAGTTCGCTTTCCACATGTGCCTGCGCGCTTTTGGCCGATCATTGCCGGGGCCGGCGTTGCTCAGATCTTGGGTACCATCTTCTTGATCCGCGCCTTCGACGCACGTGACTACGCGATCGGAACCGTGTACTCGAAGACCGAAGTAGTTCAGGTGGCTGTCTTTTCACTTGTGTTCCTGGGTGAAGCGCTGCATCCGCTCGGATGGTTGGCGGTAGCGATCTGCATGACCGGCATCGTGATCCTCGCGTCGAAGGGCCGACGTATCACGCTCACCACACTTCGCGATCCAGCTGGTCTGTACGGCCTTGCAGCCGGCGGCCTTTTCGGGCTGGCCGCCGTCGGGATCCGTGCGTCCTCGAAGGCGCTCTCCGACAGCCCAATCGTCATGCGCGCAATTGTGACGCTGGCTGCGATGAACACGATCCAGACCGTGGTGCACGGCAGCTACCTAGCGGCGCGCGAACGCGAGCAGTTGGTGCTCGCGATTCGGCACTGGCGATCGAGTTCGATCGTCGGCGTGCTGAGCGTGTGCGGGTCAGCGTGCTGGGCGATCGCGTTCACGTTGCAGAATGCGGCGCGGGTGCGCACGTTCGGCCAGGTTGAGTTGCTGTTCACCTTTGTGGTCGCACGTGTGTGGCTGCACGAGCGGCACAGCCGTCATGAGATTGCGGCGAGCGGCTTGGTGCTCACCGGCGTGATCGGCGTCATGATCTTCGGTTGACCCGAGGGGTCGGCGCGGCCAAGAGTCCGTGGCGACCGCGAGTCCGTGGCCACCGAGAGCTCGTCAGGCCTTCTTCGCTGCCACTTTCTTCGCTCCGACTTTGCGCGCCGTGGCCTTCTTCGGTGCAACCTTCTTGGTGGCCGCCGTCTTGGTTGTTGCCTTCTTGGTTGTTGCCTTCTTGGCAGCAGCCTTCTTCGTGGCCGTTGCCCTCTTGGCGGGCAGACCGCCCTTTTCGATGATCGCTTCGCGACGCACCGCGAGCAGCTCGTAGGCGCGCTCAACGGGCATCGCCTCAAGCCGATCACCCTTGCTCAGCGACGCGTTGGTCTCGCCATCACTGACATACACACCGAACTTGCCGTCCTTGGCCACTACCGGACGGCCACTGACCGGATCGTCGCCAAATTCGCGTAACGGTCCCTTTGCGGCCATCGACTGACCACCGCGTTTGAAAACCTTTGGCGCGGCGAAGATGACCAACGCCTGTTCGAGCGTGATCTCCAACAGTTGTTCCTCGCTCGTGATGTTTCGGTAATCCTTGCCCTTCTGCACGTACGGGCCGTACCGACCGTTGTTGGCAACGATCGCTACGTTGTCCGCCGGATCGACACCGATCGTGCGAGGCAGTTTCAACAAGTCCTTTGCGTCGTCGAGCGAGAGTCGTTCCAGCGTCATGGTCTTGAACAGACTTGCCATGCGCGGCTTTTCGAGGCCGGGCGGCAGCTCATCGGGGGTGCCCCACTGCACGTATGGACCATACCGACCACTCTTGGCAAACACGGGAAAGCCGTCGAGCACGCCGATGGGTACGTCGCTCTTGGGCTGCGCGAGCAA
Organism: Actinomycetota bacterium; assembly: GCA_043743395.1. Classification (GTDB taxonomy): domain Bacteria; phylum Actinomycetota; class Acidimicrobiia; order Acidimicrobiales; family Ilumatobacteraceae; genus WLMZ01. The sequence goes on from JAYTWP010000239.1 coordinate 4,050, forward strand.
TGTGAGCGCCATCTCGACCGTCAGTTCATCGGGCGTCAGATCTTCGGGAACGCTGGCGGTGTCCTCGCCGCGCTTGACATACGGTCCGTACTTACCCGGCTTGACGACGATCTCGACACCGTCGGCGTCGTGACCGAGCGGGAAGGTGTTGATCTCTGCGGCATCGATCTCGTCGAGGTTCTCGACCACGAGCCGCTTCAGCCCTGGCAGATGCACATCGGCGTCATCACCGAAGTAGAACCGCTGCAGCCAGTGATCCTTCTGCTGCTCGTTCCGCGCAATCGCATCGAGGTCTTCTTCGACTCGCGCTGTGAACGCATAGTCGACGAGACCACCAAAATGCTTTTCCATCAAACCAACGACAGCGAACGCGGTCCACGTCGGCACGAGGGCTTGGCCCTTCTTCCACACGTAGCCGCGATCTTGCACTGTCTGGATGATGCTTGCCCACGTGCTCGGCCGACCGATGCCAAGTTCTTCAAGGCGCTTGACGATGCTGGCTTCGGTGTAGCGCGCCGGTGGCGACGTGGCGTGTCCGTTGGGCGTGATCGAGGTGACCGGCACCGTCTGGCCGATCGTGAGCGCCGGCAGCAGCGCCTCTTTCTCCTCGTCGTTGGTCGTGTCTTCGTCGGTGGATTCCACGTAGACCTGGCGATAACCAGGGAACGTAATGGTGGTACCGCTCGCCGCAAATTCGCAGTCCTGGCCCGATTGACCCGAGGCACCCGACGACGACATGGCAGCGAGCCGCACGCTGACTGTGGTGCCGGCGGCGTCGGCCATCTGTGAGGCGAGCGTGCGCTGCCAAATGAGCCGGTAGAGCGCGAGTTCTTGACCGTTGAGTTCGCTGGCCACCTGATCGGGCGCACGCAGGGGCGTCGCCGGACGAATGGCCTCGTGAGCTTCTTGAGCGTTCTTGATCTTGCCCGTGAATTGACGCGGTGCAGCCGACAAGAACTGCTTTCCGTAGGCGCGACCGACCTCGACTCGCACAGCGGCGAGCGCCTCATCGCTGAGCATCGCGCTGTCGGTACGCATGTACGTGATGAAGCCACGTTCGTAGAGACCCTGTGCGATGCGCATGACTTGAGCGGCGCCCAGACGAAGCTTGCGGCCACCTTCTTGCTGGAGCGTGCTCGTGGTAAACGGCGCCTTAGCACTGCTGCGATACGGCTTTTCCTCAACGGAACGAACGGTGACGGTAGACGACGCCAGCCCATTCACAAGGGCGAGCGCCTCGTTCTGGCTGACGACGACAACACCCTTCTTCGGATTGCCGTCGCTACCGAAGTCCTTCCCCGACGCAACCTTGACGCCATCGAGTGCGACGAGCGTCGCCGTGAACGACGGTCGTGTGCCCGTGAGCATTTCAAGGTCCCAGTAGCCAGCCGTGACGAAGGCGATGCGTTCGCGTTCGCGTTCGACGATGAGGCGAATGGTGGGACTCTGCACGCGGCCCGCCGAGAGCCCACGATTCACGCGACGCCACAACACGGGACTGACCTCGTAGCCGTAAAGGCGGTCGAGGATGCGCCGCGTCTCGGCTGCATCGACGAGTCCGTAATCGATGGCCCGCGGGTTGTTGACGGCATTGTCGATGGCGCTCTTGGTGATCTCATGGAACACCATTCGTTTCACCGGCACCTTCGGCTTGAGGTACTCGAGCAAGTGCCAACTGATGGCCTCGCCCTCGCGGTCTTCGTCCGTCGCGAGATAGAGCTCGCTCGCGTCCTTCAGCGCCAGGCGAAGGTCTTTGATGACCTGCTTGCCACGTTCGGTGAGCTCGTACGTTGGCTTGAAACCATTGTCGACATCGACGGCCAAACCCTTGCTCGGAAGGTCGGCGACGTGGCCAACCGAGGCGCGCACATCGAAGGCCGCGCCGAGGAACTTGGAGATCGTTTTGGCCTTGGCCGGCGACTCCACAATCACGAGGGGTTTTGACATGCGACCTATTCGCTAAAGCATTGAGAGGGCCGTTGTCAAGACGAGCGGCCCGGTTGGGTGAGTGACACCGTACAGCTCAGGCCTATATTCGGTCAGTCAACAACGCTTGCCAAGACAAGTTCTGGAACTTCGGGGTCGATCGGCTCGTGATGATGACCCTCGACATCGATGCGCGGCAGCAGGCGGTCGAGCCAGCCGGGTAGCCACCAGTTGCGTGCACCGAGCAGTTCCATGGTGGCGGGCACCAACAGCATTCGCACGACTGTGGCGTCGATGAACACCGCCGATGCCAACCCGAGTCCGAACAGCTTGAGCTGGCGGTCGTCGCCCAGGATGAAGGCACTGAACACGCACACCATGATGAGCGCGGCCGCCGTGATGACACGGGCCGTCACTGCGAGACCATCAGCAACAGCGGTGGCGTTGTCGCCGGTGCGATCGAACTCTTCTTTCATACGAGACAGCAGGAACACCTCGTAGTCCATGGACAAGCCGAAGACGATGGCGAACAGCATCATCGGCGCCCACGCCTCCACCGGGCCGGCCTTACCGACCCCGATCAGGTTCCGACCCCAGCCCCACTGGAACACGGCAACAACCACTCCGTACGCGGCACCGATCGAGAGCAGGTTCATGATCACGGCCTTGAGCGGCACGAGCAAACTGCGAAAGACCGCCATCAACAACAGGAAGCTGAGCACCAAGACTGCACCGATCAACAACGGCAACCGGGCACCCAGATACTCCGCGAAATCCTGGCTCGCTGCGGTGAAGCCACCCACGCGAGACGACAGTCCCGACGCTGGAATCACATGCTGACGCAACCGATGCACGAGGTCGGTGGTCGCCACATCTTGGGGTGCGCTGTTGGGGATGACGGTGATAAGCGCGAGGTTTGGACGCACCGGCTGCGCAAAAGCGGCCTGCACACCCTCCGTGCCCTGCAAGGTCGCGGCGAACTGCTGAACCGTCTGGAGGTTCGACGCATTGGGACCTTCGACAGTGACAATAAGCGGCCCGTTGAATCCCGGGCCGAAGCCCTCGGCGAGCAGGTCATACGCCTTGCGAGTGGTCTGGTCGGGCTTGGCGTTGCCAGTGTCGCCAAAGCCGAGACGGATCGAGAACAACGGCAACGTGAGCACCATGAGCACGCCGGCGCCGAACAAGAACGCCGGCCACGGACGACGCTGGATGAGGCGGCTCCAGCGGTACCAGAATCCCTTCTCCAGCGGCTTCTCCGCCCGATGCGGTAACGGCTGGCGCAACGATTTCACCACGACGCTGGCAAGCAGCATCGCAGCCGCCAGTGCGGCGCCACCGAGGAAGAGGGAAGCGTTGGACGTGATGATGGCGCCAACTCCGCCCGTCACCAGAAGGCCCAGCGAGAGCAACGCCGCGCGCGACGTGACGTTGATGCGGTGACCGGCCATCGCCAACAGCGCTGGCAGCAGCGTGACCGACGCGATCATCATCATCAACACGCCGACGGCTGCGCCTGTGGCAAGACCGCGCACAAACGACAGGCCCATGATGTAGAGGCCGAGCAACGAAATGATCACGGTGGTGCCCGCGAATAGCACGGCCCGACCGCTGGTGTCGACTGCCTCCACGATGGAGTCCTCGACCGAGAGTCCGTCGCGCAACGCTTCTCGATATCGGGTCACGATGAACAACGCATAATCGATGCCGACACCGAGGCCGATCATGGCAACCATCTGCGTCGTGAAGTCGGGCATCTCGGCGAGGTTGCTGAGGAGGCCGACGATGCTGGACCCAAGCCCGAGGCCAATGAGTGCCGTGCCGATCGGCAGACCCATCGCCAGTACCGAACCGAACGCCAAAACTAAAATGATCACTGCGGCGATCACACCGAGTGCCTCAGACGCCGGGAACTCGAACTTCTGGAACACCTGGCCGCCGTACTCGAGTTGGATCTTGTGGCCGGCAGGCATCTGTGCGGTGGTCTGCGTGCCGAGTGTCTCGATTCGGGTTGCCAGCGACTTGAACTGTTGCTGTGTCCGCTCGGTGATCTTCAGCTGCGCGAAACCAATGGTGCCGTCCGCACTGATCTGTTGCCTTCCGGCGGCGTAGGGACTGTTCACCTGGACGCCAGAAATGTCGTCAACTTTGGCAAACAACGTATTGAGCCCGGCGGTGACTTGAGGATCCGAGACTCCCCCCGGAGCCTTGATCACAATTTGAGCGTCGAATCCAGCTTGCTCCTTACTCACACTTTCGAGCAACCGGAAGACGTCGCGTGCTTCCCCGCTGGGCAACTGCATTTGTGTGTGGAAGTCGGTGCCAACGGCACCCGACGCGGCACCGGCGACGATGAAGAGGGGCACCCAGATGCCAAAGACAACAAGCTTTTTGTGACGTACGCACCAGCGCGCAAGACGAGACAACATGGGACGAGCCTTCGTTTCTTTGGGGGAGCCCACGTACAGGGGGGTGTAGAGGCCCACACATAATAAATGACCACCGCAGAATTGGCAGGTTGCCGTGCGTCACACCGGGCGAGAAACCTCAAGAGTTGTCAAGGACGAACACTCAGCACGGTCTACGGAGGTCGGCGCCGCCTCGGCCCGCCTCAAGAAGAACCGACACTCGACACAGACTGGTGCTTTCGTACGAAGACGCGTCTCGAGATGAGGGCCCGGGCCACCACCAGCAGCACCAATCCATAGATCCCGGTTTGGAGAAGCGGGCCGAGCAACGCTCCGTCGCGAGCGAGACCCGCCTCGATCAGGCGACGCGGTCCATAGAAGGGCAAGGCCTTGGCAATGGCGGCGCGCGAGCTACTTGCCAACTGCACCCCGATCACCCCAATGACCGCAAGCGTTCCCTCCAATTCACGAGGTACGGCCGCACCGATAGCGAGACCGAACGGAACCGCCTGGAGTGCAACGGCGCCAAGACCCAGCGCCACAATCCAGATTCGGGCGGGGTGTGAGAAGCGTGACATCAAGATTGCGAAGGCCCCAGCAATGGCGAGTCCCAGTGGGCCTAAGAACGCGACCCGTCCGAGGAGTAACTCAACCGGGCGGTACCCGGCAAGCACCAGACGTTGATCGACGGCGCGCGCCGACATGATCGAGAACAACGATGCACCAGATACCGCGAACGACATCCCGATTCCACCGGTCACGGGGGCGCGCTGATCGTCACCGGCAGACGCGAGGTAGAAGCTGAGCGGAAGTGCAACAAGTAAGCCAAGCGCGACATGACGGCGAATGAGGTCTCGGCCATGCATCTCGGCCATGATCACGACGCGACTGAGCGCCTTCATGAGCCGCCTCGATTATGCAGGCGAGATGGATGCGCGGGGAGTTCGATAACGCGATCTACCCGTTCGAGTTCGGCCAGCATGTGAGTGACGACGACCACGGCCATCCCTTGTTCACGCCAGGTGCGGCAGTGATCCCAGAAGTTGACGTACGTACCGCGATCGAATCCTTGATACGGCTCGTCGAGCAGCAGCACTGCCGGGTCGGAGAGCAGCGCAATGGCCAAATTCAGTTTCTGACGGGTGCCACCAGACAGATCGCGAACGACGACTGCTTCATGCGTCGGGTAGCCGAACTCGCTCAGGATCTGATGACCGCGTGTCAGCGCGTCGTCGCGGCTGAGCCCAGCACCGCGACCGAACATGACGAGATGCTCATCAGCAGTGAGGAGTTCAAACAGTCCGGCCTCTTGCGGGCAGTAACCGATGGGCGCGTCCGCCCACACTGCGCCCCGATCGGCCGCCAGCGTTCCGGCGCAGATGCGCATCAGGGTGCTCTTGCCTGCGCCGTTTTCACCGGTGAGCGCGATCACCTCACCCTCGTTCACAGTCAGATCGACGGTATCGAGAATTGTGGTTCGGCCATAACGCTTACAGACGCCGCGAACCTCTAAACGAGGGGTCATGAGCGCACGCCTCCACGGCCTCAGCTACAGCCGGGAATCGGTGCGGTTGCGCCGAGACTGATCAGCGCGCAAAAGCTGTCGGCGGTCACCTTCCACACGCCGTCTTGCAGAACTGCAACTCCCAGTGCGTCGGTGAGAGCTGGCGACCCGTTGAGCAAGACGTCATACGTGACCGACGCGCGATCGGGTGAGGACAGTTCGACCGCCTTCACCTTCGCGCTCGCTTGCTGCTGAAGGGGATCCTTCGATCGCACCTCAAGTGCCTGCTGCAACGAAGCGCCGTTCTCGAGGAGCGCGATGCGATCGCTGATCGATGTCGTGGGAAGGAAGAACTTCTCCCAGTTCGCGGTGATCGTGGACGTGGTCGTCGCGACATCTGAGGTCGTAATGACTGCTGCAGTTGTGGTCGTGAGCGCAGAGGCCGTACTCGTCGCGGGAGCCATGGTTTCGCCAGTGGTCGTCGTTACGGACGAGGATTGGGTCGTTGGTTCGTTCGACGTGGAGCGGCGTCCGCACGCAGTCAGGAGCAACGAGCCAAACACAACCCCGATGCGGACGACAAGGACGGTCTGATCACGAACGCTTCGGTGACGAATCATCGAGAACCTCCTACAACAACCACCATACCGTGGTGCCCGGACGCACCAACAAGAGCGAGCAGCCACGTCATTGGAACTAACGTGACGCGCGGATGATTTGTGACTCGCGCCGCCACTCCGCCGATCAGCCACGACCGCGTTTCGTGAGTCGGGGCAGGCTCGGTACGGCGCTCGCCGTGGTTGGTGCGGCGATGCTCTTCCTCGGCTGGTACGGCGTATCCGGCACCGCGACCGTGGGCGAGCAACTGCCGTATTTGGCATCGGGCTCCCTACCGGGTGCAGCACTCGTGATCGCTGCCGCGATCGTGCTGATGGGCGAGTCGACACAACGGTCCAGCAGCCGGACCGAGTCGCTCGTCTCAGAGCTGCATTCCTTGTTGGTCGAGGCCGTGTCGGCCGAGATCACCTCTGCTAGCGAGTCCTCCACCGCTGCAGAGACCACGCCGATGAATGCGAACGAGACCGTTGCCTTGGCGAGCGGTGAGTTGTTTCACCGAGGCGATTGTCTGCTCGTATCAGGCAAGCCAGACCTCGAGGTCGCCGACGCCGCAACAATCGATCGGCGGCACTTGGCGGCCTGCCCGGTCTGCGAACCAGAGCGACCGGCGGCCTAGCAATGCTCACGCTCGAACTGGCACTTGCCGGTCTGGGCATCGGTTCGGTCGCGGCGCTGGCCGGTCTCGGTCTGTTAGTCACCTATCGCCTCACCGGCGTGTTCAATCTCGCGTTCGGTGCGATCGCGATGGCGACCGCATACCTGCTGTGGCAGGAGGTCCGAATCTGGCATTGGCCTTTAGCACTCGCTGCAGCAATCGACCTTCTCGTGATTTGTCCACTCTTCGGTGTGCTGCTCGAGCGCCTTGTGTTTCGACCTCTGCAACGACGCAGTGCCACGCCAGCCGAGCGACTCGTGGGGTCACTCGGGGTCTTCGTCGTCCTTCTCGGTGGGGCGGTGCTCGTATGGGGTCAACAGGCACGCCTCGACGCACCGTCGCTCGTTCCGTACAAACAGATCCCTCTCCCCGGTGGCGCGCGGTTGCCGCTGAGCACCATCGTCGACCTCGCCGTCATCGTGCTCGTCGGAATTGGGTTGACCATTGGGCAACGCACGCGCGTCGGACTCCAAATCCGCGCCGTTGTCGAGCGCCGCGAACTCGCTCAGCTCCAAGGCCTCGACGCGTCTCGTGTCGCCGCTTTGGGGTGGGCCATCGGCAGCACGCTGGCGGGTGTGGCTGGCGTACTCATGGCGCCAACGCTGCGTCTACAGCCATACGGGTTGACCTTGGTCATGCTTGAGACAATGGCCGTCGTCGTGTTTGCGCGGCTGGTGAGCCCGATGCGCGCTGTCGTCGGCGGGTTGATCGTGGGCGTGGCTCAGGCTGAGCTTGCACGGGTCCATCTGCAGGGTCACGCGGGCACCATGTTGGCAGCCGTCACCTCGAATCTTTTCGCCATCGCATTGTTGGTTGCGCTGCTCGTCGTCGGTCACTTCGATGAAGCAGGTGGGGTCGACGCTGGCGCCACGGCGCGTTTGTCGACGCGCAACGAGCTTCCACCTGTGCGCGGGTGGTGGCTACTGCCAGCGCTCACGCTCGCCGCTCCGTTGCTTTTCGGAGCGCAGGACCGGCGCATCGCGCTAGCAGTGCCAGCGCTCGCGATCGTGCTCGTCTCGGTGGTCCTCGTCAGCGGATACAGCGGCCAGATCTCCCTCGGTCAGGCCGGCTTTGCAGGACTCGGTGCACTCGTGGCTGCTCGTCTCGCCGCAGGCACGATGCCAGGGCTACCGCGAATTCCGGGATTCGTGGTCTTGTTCGTGGCCCCATTGCTCATCGTTCCTGTTGGCTT
>JAYTWP010000240.1:0-11083 GCA_043743395.1 Actinomycetota bacterium
GACCTCGGCGAACGGCTGCAGACCATCACCCGGACCCAACAGTGGGACACGTTGCATGAACACGTCACCGATGAGGTCATCGACGTCCTTGTGCCGCAAGGTACCTGGGACGAACTACCTGCGCTCATCAACGAGTGGTTCGCCGGACTGACTGACGGCGTGATCCTGCCGCTCCCCGACGACCCGGCCAACGACGCCCGGTTCGTCGAGATCATCGCCGCCGTTCAGAGCGAGCAGACGTAGCCAACCCGTGGATCAGCCCTGCCATCGAGCAGTTCACGGTAGACGCCTTCGACTGCCTCGGGGCCGACGGCGTAGTGAAACTCGACCCATTCGCTGGCCCACGGCACGAACTGGCTCCAGGACTCACCGACGCGCTGCTCGAGGACGCCCGGTCCCCAATCACTATTTCGTTTTGTGATCTGGGTCGGCGCGAAAAAGAACTCGGGCTTGGGTCCGGCGAGCTGGCGGGCAGGACCAGCCGAGCTTTCCCAATGGGTGCCGCCCACGACCATGCTGTGCCGCAGCAGATCGTCGTAATGAGTGTGCACCGCGACTGTGACCTCGGCGTTGCCGGCAATGTCGACATATACGGCCGGGTTCTTGGGCAGTGAGGCGATTTGGTCATAGGTGACGACGCGCGAATAGCAGCCAAGGCGCTCGACGAAGGCCTGGTTCCCCGGTGATGTCAGCCCGATGACCTCGATGTCACCACGAGCGCGCAACAGGTAGGCAGCAACGATTGCCGTCTTGCTTGAGGCACTGGATATCACGACGGAATCGGCGCCGAAGAAGGCGTTGTCGGCCAGCACATCATCGATGAGGAACGACGTGAAGAACAGCGGCCACAACAGCATCTGGTGGTCCTCACGCTCGGGCGCGTAAATGGGATCAGCGGCGACGCGCATATAGCGGTTGTACGTACCGGCCATCGGACGGCGATGCTCAACCACGTCGGTGAACCCTCGCTCGTCGATCCGGCCCGGAGTCGCGACGAATTCGGTGGACATCGGGAGGTATCCATACACGCGGACACACTCGGCGACATCGGCACATTGCGACTCGACGACGTCGGCGAAGCCCCACACAGGGATACGTCCCCAACCAGGCTCCGCCGCTGGGAAGAAGTTCCAGTACTGCATCGCCTCGCCAAAGACCCGATAGGTGATGTTGTTCGTCGTCAATGCGAAACGCTCGACACGAAGCCGTACATCACCGGCCTCGAGCGGCGCACTCCGCGCGCTGTGCAGGCGAGTGTGGCGAAGCTCCTTCTTGTCAACTTCGAAGTCCATGTATCATCCCTTCTTTGACGTCAGCTCACGCGGTGCAACGTGTTCCGATCCGTATGAGCAAGAGGGTCAGGGAACCCTGCCACTCGCCAGCAAGCGCTGCCAGTGGACCCCATTCGTTTGCCATCACCAACCCCTTGTCCTTGCTTGTGTTCGTTGAGAAGCACGCTACGCACGCAAAGGCAGCGTCAGCACGGGAGCACTATGAAGATGCGCGAGCGCCAACACCTTCGGGGACGCCCGCAGGCATGCGGCCACGACCGCCCGCATCGATCACGACACCTGTCAACGTGCGATCGGAGTGGTTCGATCGCCATGTCAACATCGCCTGTGCCTTCGCCAATACGGTCGCCGGATCGACGATTTCTGTTCGCGAGGTCGGGTCTGCGGCGAGGTCGAAACACAACCACGATCCATCACCAAAGTGCACGTACAGCACCGACTCATCGCGGTGGACAGCGAGACAGTGTTGCTCGAGCCGACGGTCCGACGGCTCTGGTACCGGACCATTCGCGATGAACATGTCGCGCCAATCAAACTCCCAATGCGCAGCATCGCGCCACCTCGCTGGCGTCTCACCGCGCAGCAACAGCGCGAGGGAAACGCCGTCACACTGAACTGGTACAGGTTCGCCGATGGCCTCGCAGATCGTTGGGAACAGGTCGACGTTCTCCGTGAATTGCTGCACCACCGTGCCATGGACCTCAGGGTGCGAAGGGTCGCGGATGATGCCGACGATGTGATAGCTCTGCTCGAAGTATCCAACCTTCTGAATCAACCCATGATCACCGAGTTGTTCGCCATGATCTGCTGTCACGATGATGAGCGTGTCGTCCCACATCCCACACTCGCGCAGCGTGGCCCATACCCGCCCGAGTTGTGCATCGACCTCGGAGATCATGCCGTAGTACTGAGCGCGCAGGGTCCGCATCTGTACTTCATCTTTCGGTGCAGCGGTGACCTCGAGCTGCATCGCGAAGTCGTGCATAAGGTGACGCGACGCTGCGGGAGCGATGGGCATCGTGACGTCGTCGGGCGAGTACATGGTCGAGAACTCGCCAGCCGCGGCATACGGCGGATGAGGGCGCAGATAGCTGAGATGAGCAAACCACGGCTGCCTCTGTTGACCGATCCAATCGACGGCATGATCGGTCAGGAACGCCGAGACACTGTGTTCAGCCGGTCGCTCGGGTTCCCTGGCGAGCTCACGGTATGCGGATCCAAGTCCCGTGTATCCGAGATCACTCAGCCACTTCAGCCATGGCTCGTGATCATCAGGAATCTGAAGTACGGGGTCAAAGCCGGGCAACACTCCGCTGTAGTGCTGCAGTCGCGGGTCGTCGGGACCAGTGACCTCGCGTGGATCAACACTCTGATCGGTGTACCCGAACAGCGCCGGCGAATATCCCTGACGGCGAGCAGCAAGGGCAACGTTGTCAAAACGCGCATCGAGCGGCGTTCCGTTAGCGACGACACGGTTGTTCATCTGGTACATACCCGTGTACAAGCAGGCACGGCCGGGCCCGCAGGGTGCCGCTTGGCTGTAATGCCGACTGAGGCGAACTCCGGCGGCCGCAAGCTCGTCAAGGTTCGGCGTGCGTACCAACGGATGCCCTGCGGCCGACAAACAGTCGCCGCGAAACTGATCGAGGGTGATGAGCAACACATTCACTGCGAGCGAAGATAGTTCGCTTCTCGGAGACACCCAGTAGCGCGCCACTAGTTTGTTATGAACATACGTCAGAGGAGAACCATCGATGACTGGTCACGTGCGAATCCAAATCGATGGCACCATTGCCACGATCACCAACGACAATCCGGACAAACACAACGCTTTTGACGACGACATGGACGCACAGCTGTTTGAGATCCTCTCGACGATGAGTCCCACCGTACGCGCCATCATTTGGCGAGGCGAGGGAAAGTCATTTTCGTCAGGCCGCGATGTTGCATCCATCGGCACGAACCTCAGTCCACTGTCTCATCACGAACTGATGCGTCGCGGCCACCGCGGCATCCAGCAACTCTGGAATATCGATGCGCCGGTCATCGTGGCGTGCAAGGGCTGGGTCATGGGTGGCTCCTTCCAACGTGCGCTGCTCTGCGATGTCAGAGTTGCTGCAGAGGGCACACGCTTTCGTCTGCCCGAGACCACCTACGGGGTCATCCCCGACACGGGTGGGATCGCAGTTCTGCACCAGATCTGTGGCCCAGGCGTGGTCAGCGACATGGTGCTCACCGGCCGAGTCATGACAGCCGATGAAGCGCTCGCCCACGGCATCGTCAGTCGGGTCGTCCCCGAGGCCGCGCTCGATGCAACCGTGCGCGAGATGGCCGAGCAGGTTGCCGCTGCCCCCGCAGTGACCATCAAGCTGGCGCGCACGATCATCCGACATTTGTCCCAACCACAGGTCCGTGCCTCCATGGAAGACGAAATGATCTACCAAACCTTCCTGAACCGATCCGACGATTTCGCGGAGTTCCGCGCCGCGCGCGCCGAGGGCCGGACTGCCACCTACACAGGGAGCTGATATGTACCAAGGACTTCCCGAACCTCCAGCACTCGGTGCTTCAGCTCTTCCAGCTGGCACCTATGACGGCGTCACGGTGTTCATCACGGGTGCTGGCACCGGCTTGGGCAAGGCGATCGCCACGGAGTTCGCGCGGCTCGGTGCTGCCTTGGTGATCGCGTCGCGCAAATCCGAGCATCTCGAGGCGGGTGCCGCCGCAATGGCCGAGGTTGGCGCGAAATGTCTCACGGTCGCATGCGACATTCGCGAGCCCGACCAGATCGCAGCGGCATTCGATCTCGCTACAAGTGCAGGACTCACGCCTTCGGTCCTCATCAATAACGCGGCTGCGAACTTTCCCGTGCCGGCTGAGGACATGTCGCCAAACGCGTGGCGGACTGTTGTCGACATCACCCTGAATGGCACCTACTTCTGTGCGCGTGAGTTCGCCCGCCGCCATCTTGCTGCCGGGACGTCGGGCTCGATCATCAACATCGGCGCCACGTACGCCTGGACAGGTGGGCCTGGCTTCGCCCACTCGTCAGCAGCAAAGGCCGGCGTGAAGAACCTCACCGAAACACTCGCGGTCGAGTGGGGACCATACGGCATTCAGGTCAACGGCCTGGTGCCCGGTCTGATGCCACACGAAGACATGACCGACGACATCCAGAGCAATCTCGCGCGCACCAATGACAAAGATGCGTGCCAGCCAGCCATGCGTGTCGGGCGACCGCGCGAGCTTGCGTGGGCAGCAACATTTCTGGCGTCGCCGTACGCGCGATTCATATCAGGACACACCTTGGTTGTCGACGGCGCGAACTGGCAGCGTCGTGCGCTCACCATGCCCGAGGTCGTCCCTGTGCGCGAACAGATGGGACGCGCGCCCTTCGGCTTGTAATTCGCCTTGTAGCCGGCCGTGTCGTTCGTTGATGGACCTCAGTGCGAACGCAGCATCGTGCCTGGAAGCGCCCCCGTGTGCTCACCGTGGTCCATGAACACCTGACCGTTCACGAGCGTGTAGTCGTAGCCCTCGCTGCGCTGCACGTACCGTCCCGCTCCATGCGGAAAGTCGTGGACATACGTGGGCGGAGGAAGTCGTAGCCCATCGAAGTCGATCACGTTCAGGTCGGCAAACGCACCAGGTTGGATGCGGCCGCGATCGCGCACACCAAAGAGATCGGCGGTGTCACTCGTGAGGCGGCGAATGGCCTCCTCAATCGTCCAACGCTTACGCTCACGAATCCAGTATGTGAGGAGAAACGTGGGCTGACTGGCGTCCAAAATCTGACCCACATGTGCTCCCGCATCAGCCAGTCCGAGGGTGACCAATGGGTCAGACAGCATCTCCTCGACAGCTGCAAGCTTCTGGTTCAAGAACGGGTAGCTCGTCACGAGAGCACCGTCGGTCTCGAGAGCCAACTCGATGTAGGCGGCAGCGGGACTGATGCCACGTGCTCGCGCCACCGCGCCCAACGACGTACCGGGATCGAGGTCGTAGCGGGCATCACCCGACCCGTCCAACGGATTCACGACGAACAGCTGATCGAAGTCCATGCCGCTGCCGTTAGTTTCGGCGTCCTGGATGAGGCGTCGGCGCGTGGCCGGATCTCGAAGTGCCTGCATCTGCAGATGCGTGCTGAGACCACGAAGCTCGCGCCAGGAAGCGGAACGGTCGAACACCGTGCGCGTCGCGAGGCTGAACAGAATCCCCACACTGCGCGCCGTGGTCTGCGGACGTACGGTCGCCCCGGTCAGGTTCTCTTCCTTCGCAAAATTGATCACGCGTTGATACAGATCAGGACGAGTGTCGTGCTGCGTCAACCCGAAGCTCACGGGCCGACCACTGCGACGACTCACCTCACCCATCCATGAGAGCTCGGCCCGCGTCTTCGGGTACAAGGTTCCGTCGGCGAGGTCTCGTTCACCGATGCGGCTAGCCGTCTCAAACACCCCCACACCATGACGGCCGAGCACATCGGCGAACGCGAACAATTCGTCCTCCGTTGCATACGTGCCCGGCACCGGCCTGCCATCGGGCACGGTGTGCAAGAAGGTGCGACTCGTGCTGAAGCCGAGCGCTCCGGCACGCATCGCTTCGTCGAGCAGATCGGCCATGGCGACGATGTCCTCGGCCGTTGCTGGCTCTTGTTCGATACCGCGCTCACCCATCACGTATTGGCGGATCGCACAATGCCCCACCATGCCCCCGACGTTGGGTCCCTTGGGCAGACGAGCCATGCTCTCGAGGTACTCGCCGTAGCTCACCCAATCCCATGCAAGGCCGTCGAGGATCGCTGCACGCGGGATGTCCTCGACACTCTCCATCAACTCGGCGAGGTACTCGCGATCTTCGGGCTTGCACGGCGCGAACGTGACCCCGCAATTGCCCATCACGACGCTGGTAACTCCATGCCAACAGCTGCTGCTGCCGATCGGGTCCCATGCAAGTTGCGCGTCGAGGTGTGTGTGAATGTCCACGAAGCCGGGCGTCACCAACCGATCGGTTGCATCAATCTCCAAGGTGGCGTGTTCTGCAATCGATGCCTCGACTGCCACGATGCGATCGCCGACGATGCCAACGTCTGCGCGTCGGCCCGGTACACCAGTGCCGTCGATCACTGTGCCACCACGAACAACGACATCGAATGCCATGCGCTATACCCCCGCTTCGCGTGTCTGGGGCACATGTCTATCGCATCGCGACCCTCGGGATACGGTTCGAGACATGCGCGTCGATGTGATGACATTTCCCGGACCTCTCGCCGACATGAGCGGAGTCGCCCGAGATATCGCTGCGACGGGTTTCGATGGCGTGCTCTTCACCGAAGGAGGCCGAACCGCGTACCTGTCGGCGGCAGTCACCGCTGTGGCCGCTCCGTCGCTCGAGCTCTCCACTGGCGTCGCCGTGGCATTCCCGCGCAGCCCGATGGTCACTGCACAAGTTGCGTGGGAACTCCATGAGGCAACGGGCGGCAAGTTCCGGCTCGGGCTTGGCACACAAGTTCGCACCCACGCCGTGCGTCGATACGCAGCACCGTTCGACCCTCCTGGCCCGCGACTGCGGGACTACGTTCTTGCCGTCAAGGCCTGCTTTGCTGCCTTCGCTGGCGAGCCTCTCGATTATCGAGGCTCGTATTACGAGCTCACGTTCATGAATCGCCAGTGGTCGCCTGGATCTATCGCGTATCGAGCACCCTCAGTCGATATTGCCGCCGTAAATCCGTGGATGCTGCGCATGGCTGGTGAAGTAGCCGACGGTGTCCATGTTCATCCGATCGGCGAACCCGGCTATCTGCGTCGAACGGTACAGCCCAACATTGCTCTTGGCGCAGCGTCGGCAGGCAGGGACGCCACCGATATCAGCGTCATCGTTCCCGTGATGTGCGTGGTCGGCGATACCGATGCGGAGCGCAGTCACGATCGCGAGCACATGCGCAACATGCTTGCGTTCTACGCCAGCACGCCGAACTATGCCTTCGTGTGGGATGAAGCAGGATTCGAAGGCACGACGGCACGCATCCGCAAACGGCAAAAGGCGGGTGACCTCGCCGGCATGGCTGCTCAGATCACGGATGCGCATATCGATGTGTTCACGACCGAGGCCACATGGGATGGCCTTGCCGAAGCGCTGCGTGCCAAGTATGCGGGACTCGCCTCGCGCTTGGTCTTGTACAACGCAATTCAAGAGCGAGAGCGCTCCCCCGAGCGTTTCCGTCGATACGGCGAAGTAGCCAGTCAGCTGTCGTTGCTCCCATAGCCTTGAGGCATGATCAACAATCTCATCCGCATGGGTTTGCCGATCCTCATCTTCAACATCCCCGATGCCCACGACCTCGAGAGTGTGTCGCTCGCAGGCGAGATCCTGCGTCCACTTCTCCATGGTTAACGCGTCACCTCCAGCCAGACGCCGCAAGGTAACCTTCCTCCGTGGCTGGCGATCTCGTGTATGCATTTCGAGTGATGCGGTTGCCCCTGCTCGACGCGGGCGGGTCAGCAATCGGTCGCATCGAAGACATCGTGATCGTGCCGTCGCGCGCCGGCACCGCTCCTCGCGTCGTTGGCTACGTCGCGACCAGCCAGCGGCGGCGAATCTTCGTCAACGCCTCGCGGTTCAGCACAATCGATGGTGAGGGCGCACGGTTGCGCAGTTGGGATGTCGATCTGCACCCGTTCAAGCCCAAGCCGGGCGAATTGTTGGTTGGCAAGGACGTGCTCGACAAGAAGATCGGCGACGAGACGGTCAGCGACATCGGATTTCGTAGTACCACTGATGGCCGGACCACCTTCTCCGAGGTCGCCAAGGTGCGCCTCTCCAGGCGTAGTGCGCTCCGTCGTCGCCCCAGCGTTCGCCTCGTCGACTGGACCGAAGTTCCCACACTGTTCAGCACCGGCGCCCCGATGGCCGCCGAAGCCGCAAGCATGCGCGACATGCACCCCAGCGACGTTGCAATCATCGTGCGCACCCTCCCGATGGGCCAGCGCAAGCAACTTGCCGAGGCAATGGACGACGACCGCCTTGCCGACCTGCTCGAAGAGCTTCCCGAAGCAGAACAGCTCCGCATCATCGAAGGCCTCGATCTCGATCGTCTCGTCAGCGTGCTCGACGAAATGGAGTACGACGACCTCGCCGACCTCCTTGCAGAAATGCCCGGCGAACAACGCACCCGCATTCTGGACGCAATGGACGAAGACGACGCAGCCGTCATGCGCCAGTTGCTGTCGTACGAGGAGGGCACAGCTGGCGGTTTGATGACGCCCGAAATCATCATCCTCGGCCCAACAGCCACCGTTGCCGAGGCGCTTGCCCAAATCCGCGATCCTGATTGGCTGGTCAGCATCGCCGCTCAAGTGTTCGTATGTCGACCCCCATATCGACCACCCACAGGCACCTACCTCGGTGTCGTTCACTTCCAACGACTGTTGCGCGAGCCACCGGGCATGGAACTCGGCAAGTGCCTCGAGCAAGAGCCCACGATCACGCCAGACATCGCCGACCACGAAGTTGCCGAGAAGCTGGCGAGCTACAACATGCTCGCCGTGGGCGTGTGCAACAAGGCTGGCCACCTGCTCGGAGCAATCACGGTCGACGACGTCCTGGACCGCACACTGCCCACGGGTTGGCGCCAGCGCCGCCGCAGTAATTCACCGGCACTCACCGGCGCCAGCCATACAGATCACAACACCTCACCTGGGGGTGTCGTTGCCGAGGGGCGGTCGAAATGACCCGGCGCAGCGATCTCAGCACACCCCGTCAGGGTCGTCGTTTCGGACTGCATTACGACCCAGAGGCGTTCGGTCAATTCAGCGAAACCATCGCCCGCACGCTCGGCACGGCACGATTCTTGGTGTGGCAGAGCGCCACGATCATCTTGTGGTTCGCGTTCAACTTCCTCGCTCCGAAAGGCGCCAAGTTCGACAACCCCGCTCAGGGTTGGGTGCGCCTCACGATGGTGCTCTCACTGCAGGCCGCGTATGCCGCGCCGCTCATCCTGCTTGCCCAAAACCGGCAAGAGCAGCGCGACCGCACCGAACTCGATCTCGACCGCAAAGTCACCGAGCGCACTCAGGCCGACACCGAGTTCCTCGCCCGCGAGATCTCCAGCGTTCGACTCGTTCTCGCGAATGTCGTGACCAACGAAGACCTGACCGATTCACTGGAACGCCTGACCGATGCGGTCGAACGCATCGCACAACGACTCGACGTCATCGAGGTGCAAGCATCGAAAGCGGTGTTACTCGACCTGCCCCGAGGCGAGTAGCCCATTTGAATCTTGCTGTACAAGTTGCACCAACTGGACGGTGAGGTCTTCGAATTCGCGTGGCTGCATCCACGGTGCCAGGTGGTCGCCACCGAGCTCGAGCACATGGGCCCGAAGCACACTGGCCAGCCGACGCTGTTTGGCAGGTTTGACGAGGTGGTCCTGTGTTGTGACCAGGACAGCTGCGGGTTTGCCGAGCGAACCAGCCCACGGCCTCGCGTCGTATCGGCTCAGCGCCTGCCCAGCGTGCACAAGATGGAGTGCGTCATTGCGACTCACTTCGCCCGCCAGCCACGCAACATACGGCGCGAGGATAGGTTGCTCACGCGCGAAACGGCCGATGCCCACACGCAGCCACGAAGTAAAAGCCCATGACCGCACGATCGGCCCAATCATGCGAATGGTCTTCCAGCGCAGCCGTTCGAGCAGCGTCGCCCGCCACTCAAGCGCCGTCGCCTGAAGAACCACACGGCTCACCAACTCCGGGTGACGCCGGGCAAGCAACAGCGTGATGGGTCCCCCCATCGAGTAGCCCACCACTGTGGCACCCCCCACGCCGAGGTGACGCAACAGTGCGGCGGCGTCATCGGCCGCGTCTTCGAGCTCGAATCGACCAGGGAATCGCACACTGCGTCCGTGGCCACGGTGATCAATCGCAATGAACGAACAGACCTTTGCCAAGCCCTCATAGGCGGTGAAGAATTGCAGGTCGGCCGAGGCGGTCCAGCCGTGCAACAACAACACCGTCGGCGCGTTCGGATCATCGTGACGATGGTGACGGTAGAAGAACTCGCCTCGACCCTCGAGAACAACGGTCTTGCCGTCGGGAAGCCAGGGCAAGATCATGGTTGGCAGTCCGCGCAGATGCCGAGCAGATCGAGTCGATGCTGGCGCAGTTGAAACCCGTTGATCGTCGCCAGACTCTCCAACGATTCGTCGAGAGCGGACTCGACGGCATCGGGTATTTGCACGTCGCGCACCGTGCCACACTGCTCGCAGATGAGATGGTGATGATGTCCGGCGAGATCCTCAGCCAATTCGAAGCGGGCCCATTCATCGTGTGTCACGACCTTGGCAATGACCCCCACCTCCTCGAGAACCGCAAGATTGCGGTACACCGAACTCTGAGAAAGACGAGGGTGCAGCCGCAAGATGTCTGGGATCGTGACGGGATGATCGGCCTGGCTGAGAATGTCGACAAGTTGACGTCGCATCGAGGTGTACCTCTGGCTGTCGCTCACCATACGGTTCGCCGCAATCTGATGCACATCCGAGCTCATCGGGCCACACCTGTGAACTCGAACAGCCGCACACCAGCGGCCTGAACTGAAGCGAGAAGTGCGGCATTGGGAAGCTCGACGTCTCCCAACAACACCAAGCCCCGCCAAGGATCGTCTTCTAACACCCAGCGCGCCATCGTGGACGCCACAACCGCAGCAGCAAAGCCGCTGCGTACAGCTGAACCGGCGATGAGCGTCTCGCGCGCCCCATTGGCGAGTGCACCGCGGACTTCCACGCGAAGGGC
>JAYTWP010000241.1:0-7098 GCA_043743395.1 Actinomycetota bacterium
GCGTTGATTCGTGAGACCGGACAGGAACTGGCGAATCAGACTGTGTTGGCCGGCGTTGATTTCGATGCCATCACAATCTGCTTCGGCGGCGAGGCGAGCTGCTGTACCGAAACCTTCGACGACCGCGCGAATGTCTTCGCTCTCCATCCACTTCGGGACTTCACGGCTGTTGACTTCGGGGACGCGCGACGGCGCCCAGAGTTCGCGCTGGCTGTATGCAGAAGAGCCTTGACCGCCTGCGTGATCGAGCGACGCGATGAAGAGCGCGCCGTGTTCGTGACACGACTGTGTCGCGCGCCGCCAGCCCGGGCCGCAGCGTTGGGCGAGTGGGGCTCGCTCGTAGGGCCAGTCGCTCTCGTGCACGCTAGCGCCCTCGCCGACCACGATGCCGCAGCCGCCTTCGGCCCGACGCGCGATGTAGCGGACCCACCGATCCGGAAGGGCGCGATCGTCGTCGGCAAGATTCGTGACGTGCGGGCCGAACATGACGCGGTTCGAAGCGGTGCGCGGTCCGAGCTGAATCGGGTCGAGAAGGCTCATGGTCTAGTGATTCTTGCCGAGAGTGAGTTCTTCGTGTCTGATCAGCCGCTTGATGTTCGCAGTGTGCTTGACCATCACCAGGGCACCGAGTGTCACGATCGCAACGATTTCCCAGCCCGGACTGCCAACGATGGCAGCACCGATAGGTAGGAGCACGATGATCGAGATCGATGCCAGGGATGCCGTACGAGTCAGCCGGCTCACCACGAACCACACCCCGAGCAAGACCGATGAGACGATTGGTTCGAGCACGAACATCGCACCCCCGACTGTCGCGACGCCTTTGCCCCCAGCGAAGCGTTTGCTGCCGAACCGGCGCATCAGCGGGAACATGTGGCCCAGGGTCGCGGCCGCAACGCAGATGTAGGCCGTTGCCCGCCCGTTGATCATCCACCCGACGCCAGCTGCCATCGCGCCCTTTGCGGCATCGAGCATGAAGACAACAACACCACTCTTCCAGCCAAGGACACGACTGACATTCGAAGCGCCCGGATTGCCGGAACCTTGCACAGTGATGTCGATGCCGCGGGCACGCGCCACGATCGCGGCGCTGGGGAACATACCGAGCACGTACGCGCTGGGCGCGAGGGCGAGCGCGATCAAGGACATGCCACTATTGAAGCCCATCGAGCGATCCCGCGCGCGCGGTCAGCGCACGACGATGAGATTGCGAGGGGTCGAGAGCTGGACGGCGACCGGCTTGCTGTGGTCCATCGCGGGCCTCGGGTTCTGACTCGTGTCGACGCCTTGCAGCATGTGCTCGCCATGACCGATGACGCACTCGGGGTCGGGGCCGTCGAGTGGCAGCCCAGTAAAGAACTTTGCGGCCATGCAGCCGCCTTGGCATACGTCGTAGCTACCGCAGCTGGTGCATGCCCCGGCCGATTGCGGCTCGCGAAGTTCGAGGAACAGCGGACTTTGTTTCCAGACCTGGCTGAACCCACCTTCGTCGCGAATCGAGCCAGCTTTGAATTCGTCGTGGATGACGAACGGGCACGCGTAGACGTCGCCGATCGGATCGATAAGACACACCACGCGGCCGGCGCCGCACATGTTGAGGCCGGGCAGGGCATCGCCGAGTGCATTGAGATGGAAGAAAGAGTCGCCGGTGAGCACGTTGTCGCCGTGTGCGATCAGCCATTGGTAGATCTGTCGCTGTTGGTTGTTGGTGGGATGAAGATCGTGCCACGTGTCGGCGCCGCGACCGCTGGGGCGCAGACGAGTGATGCGCAACTGGGCACCGTAGGAGTCGGCGAGCGCTTTGAATTCGTCGAGCTGATCAACGTTGTGGCGGGTGACGACCACGCTGATCTTGAATGGCCCGAAGTTGGCAGCCGCAAGGTTGTCCATTGCTCGTCGTGCCATGGCGTAACTGCCCGGGCCGCGCACCGCATCGTTGGTGACTGCATCGATGCCGTCGAGGCTGATCTGGATGTCGAGGTAGTCCATCGCGGCCAAACGCCGGGCCTTTTCAGCGTCGATAAAAGCGCCGTTGGTGGAGAACTTCACTCCGATGCCCTGATCGATCGAGTACCCGAGCAGTTCGAAGAAATCACGGCGGACCATCGGCTCACCACCGCCGATGTTGATGTAGAAGACCTGTAGGTCGCGCAGCTCATCGAGCACTCGCTTGGCTTCCTCGGTCGTGAGCTCGCGCGGATCGCGTTGGCCGCTCGACGACAGGCAGTGAACGCACTGGAGGTTGCAGGCGTATGTGAGCTCCCAGGTGAGGCAGATGGGCGCATCGAGGCCACCCTTCAGTTGGGTCACCAATGATTCAACGCTCACGAACGATCTCCGATGACTTCAGCGATTCAAACGCTGCGGCGAAACTTGCCCAGCGGTTGGGTGCAATGCCGCACGCGCGCAGAGTTTCGGCCAACGATGGGTACTGCGACAGGCTGCGCGCAACCTTGACGACATCGAGGTGCTTCAAGAACACCAGCCGCCGATTGCCGTAGTGGTATGCCAAGGCTCCGAACGGCTCGGGACGCAGCGCGACTTGCGGATTGAGTTCGAACGCGGCCTCAAGCACGTTGTCACGCACGTTCTCGACTGCCCCGTCGAGCACGACCGAGTCATGCATGATCAGTAGACGCCGCACATACCGTCGATGGACAACTCTTCGACGAGCAGTTCTTCGAGGATCAGCTCAGCATCCACCTCGACCGTGTCCACCTCGACCGTGTCCACCAATGTTGTCTCGTCCATCAGAACCTCCTGATCGCTGCGAGGAAGAGTGCAGTGCCGTTGCAAACGCTACGGCGTGGCGCCACACTTCGCCAACATCTGGGTCATCGGGACGTATGGGCGTCATCCCGACCGCAGTTGCCGCAGCTACTCGATCGGTTTGCCGAGTCCGCCGCTACAGGTGGCGCCGAGTTCAGGTGTCTGTGGGCCTTGTTCATACGTGGCAACAAACCTGGCAAGCCGCGGGTCGGTGACCGAATCGAGCCGAAGCTGTGTGCCCCACGCCGTTGCGACGACGGGCTCCTTCAGACCTTCGTATGGCGTCACGAGTACGTGTGTGTGCGTGCGTGCCAGAGCCCGAATCGTTTCGATCTCGTCGGGCGAGAGATCTGGTCGGTAGGCGAGCCAAACGGCACCGTGTTCGAGCGAGTGAACAGCGTTTTCGTTTTGGACAGGCGTGTTGTAGATGCCGCAGTTTTGCCAGACCGCTGAATGGTCGCCGCCGACCGGAGGCGAATGCGGATAGGCGACCGGTGTATCGACGTGGTCGCGGGCGAGTCCCGTGAACATCTGCACTCCTCTTTCAGCCGGTGGGTCCGTGAGGGTTGACTTTGCGCCGCTGGAACATGCTGCGGCACCCAAGGACAGCAACGCCAAGGTCGCAAGTCTGGTTACTTTCATTCGATGATCATGCCAGCAAATCCTGCACCGCCGACTTTGGGATGGCACTATCATCGGGTCCCCCTGTGCCTCCCATATGAACGACGCGCCCCTCTTTCCAGAACTCGAACACGAGCGTGCCCACTTGGGGTACGCCCGCGCCTGCCGTGACCGGATGATCGATGCGTTCGAGCGCGTCGATCCCGAAGGTTCTGCTGACGACATCACCAAGGAGTACATCGAGGTCACCGTTGCCGAGGCCTTGCAGGACCTGCGCACACCGGGTGCGGGCGACTTCTTCGGGCGAATCGAAGAGAACAACGATCGTTGGTACATCGGTCGCCGACATATCGAAGATGACCGCCACGATCCAGTCGTCATCGACTGGCGTGCCCCGATTGCAGCGCCCTTCTATCGGGCGACCTCGGTCGATCCGCTGGGCTTGAAACACCGCAGGCGCTTCACGCTTTCCGATGGCCAGATCACGGCCTATCTCGATGAACAACTCGATGATCCCGATGCGGTTGGTGCTGCGTCCGGGATCCCAGATCCGGTGCTCGCCGAGATCGGGGCGGCACGCACCGGAGCCATGCGTGAGATCGTCGCCACGATTCAGGCCGAACAAGACGTGGTGATCCGGGCCCCAATGCAGCAGGCGCTCATCGTGCAGGGTGGTCCCGGCACCGGCAAGACCGCGGTTGGTCTACACCGAGCGGCCTACTTACTCTTCGAACATCGTCGTCGGCTTACTCGCGAAGGTGTGTTGGTGGTGGGCCCCAACAAAGTGTTCCTCGATTACATCGGTAACGTCTTGCCTTCGTTGGGCGAGCGCAGCGTGCAGCAGCGCACCGTGCTCGACCTCTGTGTGCCTCGCGTCGAGATCGCCGCGACGGACTCTGTCGACATGGCTCGGCTCAAGGGCGACCCGCGAATGCTGATCGTCCTGCAGCGTGCCGTGCTTGCGGGAATCCGTCCGCCAAAGGATGCGATCCGCGTGCCGATGGGCTCACGCACACTCGTCATCGAACCCGAGGAGTTCGCCGGTTGGATCGAGAATGCGCTCGGCGGCACCGCGGTCACCCGACCATTGAACCGCCGACGCGATGCACTGAAGGTGATCGCTCAGCAGGAGCTGATTCGTCGCACTGATAAAGACGACGCGTGGTCAAAGGCCACAGTGTTACGGGAGGCTTTGGCGGCGGCGTGGCCGGTACAACAACCCAAGGCTGTCGTTCAGAAGCTGTTGAGCAGTGACCTCATGCTTGCCGCTGCGGCCGATGGCGTCCTGACCGCCGACGAACAACGACAGTTGTTGCTTCTCGGCAAACCTGGGACGAAGATGCGGCCGTGGACCGCGGCCGATCAGTTGTTGCTCGATGAAACGCACTCGTTGTTGAATGGTCCGCCGTTCATGTTCGGCCATGTCGTCGTGGACGAAGCGCAGGATCAATCGGCCATCGGTCTACGCGTCATCGGTCGTCGCAGCCCGACCGGATCGTTCACGATCCTTGGCGATCTTGCGCAATCCACCACGCCTGCCGGTCAACAACATTGGCCTGTGGTTGCCCAATACTTGGGAGCAACCGACTACGAAGTTGCGCACCTCACGATCGGATACCGGGTTCCCGAGCCCGTGCTCACCATTGCCAACATGCTGTTGCCGTTCACATTGGTCGACACGGTCGCGAGCCGTAGTGTGCGAATGGACGGCGAGGCACCCACAATGCGTCTCGCGCTGGCCGACGATCTGGCCGAAGCGGTGGCCGAGGAAGTGCTCGTTGCCCGCCACCGTCATGTACTTACCGGCGTGGTGGCGCCCAAACGGCTTCATAATGCGATTGCGGCTGCCCTGGCGGCCCACGGACTTGAAGCCGTTGTGCGCGTGCAAGACCTGCAACGATCGCACATCCCAATGTTCACGGCCGAGGCCGTGAAGGGGCTCGAGTTCGACGCTGTGGTCGTAGTGAACCCCGCTGAGGTCTTCGACGGCACGCCGCGCGGAGCCCGTCTGCTGTACGTCGCGATGACCCGTGCGGTACAGGTGCTGCGCATGGTCGGCGATGCCCCGTTCGACGCCACCGCGTTGTAACGTCGGCCCCAGAACCGAATCCGTCTCTTCAAACCTGGGGGTTACCGTGAAAACCAAAGCGGCAGTGCTGTGGGAAACCAATACGCCATGGATCGTCGAAGAAATCGAACTCGATCCGCCGGGTCCCGGTGAGGTGCTCGTGAAGTTGGCGGCTTCTGGGTTGTGCCACAGCGATGAACACCTTGTCACTGGTGACCTGCCGTTCGCACTGCCGATCATTGGTGGGCACGAAGGTGCCGGCGTCGTACAAGAGGTTGGTCCCGGGGTGAGCTGGCTCGCTGCTGGCGATCACGTGGTGTTCGGGTTCATCCCCAGCTGTGGGCGTTGTCCGAGCTGCTCCACAGGTCATCAGAACCTGTGTGATCTCGGTGCACTTATGGGTCTTGGCCGTCAGATCACCGATGGCACCAGCCGTCACCACGCTCGCGGCACCGATCTCTCCCTGATGTGCATTCTCGGCACGTTTGCCCATCACACCGTTGTGAACGAGGCGAGCTGCATCAAGATCGACAACGATGTCCCCCTCGATCGTGCCTGCCTGCTCGGCTGCGGCGTTGTCACGGGTTGGGGCAGCGCAGTGTATGCAGCCGAGGTCAAGGCCGGCGACACGGTGGCCGTTGTCGGCGCCGGCGGTATCGGCTCGAACGCCATTCAAGGTGCCCGTTTGGCCGGCGCCAAGCGCATTATCGCGATCGACCCCGTCGAGTTCAAGCGCGAGAAGGCAATGGAGTTCGGCGCGACACACACTGCGTCGAGCATGGCCGAGGCAATGCCGCTCATCCAGGAACTGACGTGGGGCACCATGGCGAATAAGGTCATCATGACGATGGGCGTTGGCTCGGGCGAAGTGATTGGCGAGGCCCTCGCACTCACTGCCAAGCGCGGTCGCGTTGTCGTGACCAACATTCACCCGGCGATGGAATACAGCGCGAGCATGAGCTTGCTCGATCTCACGCTGATGGAGAAGCAGGTCGTTGGTTCGCTGTTCGGTTCGGGCAACCCACGCGCCGACATTCCCAAGCTGATCGGCTTGTACCGCGACGGACAACTCGACCTCGATGGTCTCGTCACCACCGAGTACCCCCTCGAGGGTGTCAACGATGGCTACGACGCCATGCGTGAGGGCACCAACATTCGGGGAGTCCTCAAGTACGACTGAGTTCTTCTCAGAGTTCGTGCTGGCATTACATTGAATGTGTTCGCTAATCAGTGGCCATATGCCGGACCAGCTTCCGCGGCCAGAAAGACGGGGGTAGACCGATCATGAAGTCGCGCGCAGCGGTTCTGTGGGGCATCAACCAAGAGTGGAAGATCGAAGAAATTGATATCGATCCGCCCAAGGCCGGTGAGGTCCTCGTCAACTGGAAGGCCGCCGGTCTGTGCCACTCCGACGAGCATCTGGTGACGGGCGACATGGTGCCTCCACCTGAGGTGTGGCCGTTGATGGGTATCGAGGATTTCTTCCCGGTAATCGGTGGCCATGAAGGTGCTGGCGTCGTTGTCGAGGTCGGGCCAGGTGTCACCAGCGTTCAAGTCGGCGACCACGTGTCGGCAAGCTTCGTTCCCAGTTGTGGCCGTTGCCGTTATTGCTCAACCGGCCGTCAGAACTTGTGCGACGC
>JAYTWP010000242.1:0-5484 GCA_043743395.1 Actinomycetota bacterium
GACCTGCCGCACCCGTTGCATTGCGCGCGCGTGTTCCTGGCGCAGCGAGAGCCGACGTGCGTGCATTCGGCGATCGAATCGTGGTGTGGCTCGACGTCGACGCCGCAGTGCGCAAAGGGGCACTGTCATCCGAGGCATCGTCGATGATCGAGGCAGCTGCCCTGACAGCACGCACCAAGGGATTCCCACTGATCGCTGTGATGGGCTCATCGGGAGCCGACATCGCCGAAGGATTCAGCGCGCTACATGGGTGGGGTCTGGCCGCCAAAGCGCTCACCGATTGCAGTGGCGTGGTGCCAACGATCTTGATCGTCGATGGGCCAGCCGTATCAGGGCCAGCACTGCTCATCGGGATCGCCGATCATGTGATCATGACGGACGCTGCCTACGCATTTGTGAGCGGGCCAACCATGGTGGCTGAGTTCACCGGCGTGTTGATGGACAACGAGGAACTCGGTGGCGCCGCAAGCCACGCGCGTTACAGCGGTGCGGCAAGCCTGGTGGCCTCTGACCTGGCCAGTGCCATTGCGCTGGCCGAACAGCTACTGGCGTATTGGCCGAGCAACAACGACGAGGAAGCACCCTTGTGGCAGACCGAGGACGATGCCGAACGGTTGACACCCGAAGCTGGCGAGCTCATCCCGCCGTCGTCCACGGGTTCCTACGACGTACGCCACGTCATTCGCGCATTGTCCGATGACGCCGACATGCTCGAGGTTCGCGCTCGCTGGGCATCGAATGTTGTCACAGCGTTCGCAACGTTCGCGGGCCGGCCGGTGGGCATTGTCGCCAACCAGCCGATCTCGCTGGCGGGCACCCTCGATATCCCCGCATCGCAAAAGGCGGCCCGGTTCGTGTCATTCTGCGACGCGTTCAACTTGCCGATTATCACGCTGGTCGACACACCGGGCTTTTACCCCGGCAAGGACCTTGAGTGGCGCGGCATGATTCGCCACGGGGCTCAGCTGGTCTTTGCCTATGGCCGAGCGACCGTGCCCCGTATCTGTGTCGTGCTGCGCAAGAGCTATGGCGGCGCGTACATCGTGATGGACAGCAAGCGCATGGGTAACGACTTGTGCCTGGCATGGCCGTGTGCCGAACTGGCCGTGATGGGCGCCGGTCAGGCAGCAGCGATTCTGCAGCGACGGGCAACGCCCGACGAACGAGCCGAATTCGAGCTCGACTACGCCGAACGGCTCCTGAACCCATATATCGCAGCCGAGCGTGGATACATCGATGGTGTCATCGAGCCGGCCGACACGCGTCGCGAGATTTGCCGTGCGCTGGCAGTGTTGGCCGACAAACGCGAAACGCTGTATTCGCGAAAGCACGACAACTCGCCACTCTGAGCGCACTCCCCACTAGTGTGCTCGGCGGGGAGAAAGCCCCATTTCCACTATCCGTGTCACCTCAGGGAGCAACATGCCCGACACCATTACCATCACCGACGACCGCACCGGCAAAACCGTCACGGTGCCGATCACGGACGGCGTTTTTCCGGCGAGCGCGATTCGTGAGTTGGATGCTGGCCTGTATATATACGACCCGGCGTACATGCAGACTGCGGCCTGTCGCAGTGCAATCACCTACCTCGATGGCGATGCAGGCATTCTGCGTCATCGCGGCTACCCCATCGAACAGCTCGCGGAGCACAGCACGTATCTCGAGGTTGCGTACCTGTTACTCAACGGCGAGCTGCCAAACACCGAGCAACTCAATCGGTGGAAGGCCGATGTCACGCAACACACGTTCATCCACGAGAACATGCGCAAGCGTTTCGTCGACGGCTTCCACTACGACGCGCACCCAATGGGTATGTTCATCAGTGCCGTCGCTGCTCTTGGCACCTTCTACAACGACGCCAAGGCGATCGACGACAAGGCCAGTCGCGACAAGCAGATCTTGCGCCTCGTCGCCAAGATGCCCACGCTTGCCTCGATGTGTCATCGCTTCTCCGTTGGCCTGCCGTTCGTGTACCCCGACAACGACTTGAGCTTCCCTGCCAACTTCTTGAACATGATGTGGAAGATCGGCGACTACCAGGTTGATCCTCGCCTCGAGCGGGCAATGGACGTGCTCTTCATTCTTCATGCCGACCACGAGCAGAACTGTGGCACCACGGCCATGCGAGTCGTCGGCTCCAGCCATGCAGATCCCTACACCTCATGCTCGGCCGCAGCGTCAGCGCTCGGTGGTCCGCTGCATGGCGGCGCGAACGAAGGCGTCGTACGCATGCTGGCCGACATCGGTCACATGGACAACGTTCCAGCTTTCATCGACGAGGTCAAGAGTGGTACGGGTGGACGACTCATGGGTTTTGGGCACCGCGTCTACAAGAACTATGACCCCCGCGCGACCATCATCAAGAAAGCTGCGTACGACGTCTTTGAGGTCACCGGCAAGAACCCGTTGCTGGATATTGCCCTCAAGCTCGAAGAGGCCGCGCTCAACGACGACTACTTCATCAGCCGCAAGTTGTACCCCAACGTCGACTTTTACTCAGGGCTGATCTACCAGGCAATGGGCTTCCCTGTCGCGATGTTCACAGTGCTGTTCGCAATTCCGCGAACTGTTGGCTGGCTTGCTCACTGGCAGGAGCTGCTGGCCGACAAGGACCAAAAGATCAGCCGGCCGCGGCAGTGGTATAGCGGCGCTGGCGCACGCGACTACGTGCCGATCGCAAGTCGCTGAGTCGACCACTCTCACGGCAAGCTGGCGCATTCAGCGCAGCGTTCTCGGCCGTGTTATAGGTCGATCACGATCTTTCCAGTATTGGCGTTGCTGGCCATGTAGCGATGTGCCTCGGCGATCTGCGTAAACGGATAACGCGAATCGATGATCGGCCTCAACTGGCCCGATGTGAACAGCGGCAGCATTTCCCTGACGAACCGTTGTGTGAGCGCCACCTTCTCTTCGAGCGGTCGCGCCCTCAACACGGTGCCGATCAGCGCCACGCGCTTGGTCAGGATCAGCCCCATGTTCACCGACGTTGCACCACCGCCCATCAGTCCGACCTGCACGATGCGACCCTGTGCCGCGACCGCCTGCAGATTGCGATCGACGTAGTCGCCGCCGATGACGTCGAGCACGACATCGGCGCCACGTCCAAACGTGGCCGCACGCGTCTCCTCCACAAAATCCTGTGACCCATAGTCGATGACAACGTCGGCGCCGAGATCACGACAGGCTTGCATCTTGGCAGCGCTACACGTGACGGCAATGCGCGCCCCGATCGCCTTCGCAATCTGGATTCCGGCCGTGCCGACTCCGGATGCGCCAGCATGCACGAGGGCCCAGCGGCCACTGGTGAGGCCACCTTGTACAACGAGTGCATCCCACGCCGTGAGGAACACTTCGGGAATCGCCGCGGCGTCAAGAACACCAACTCGGCTCGGCACGGCCATCAACTGACGTTCATGCACTGCGATCCGCTCGGCATATCCACCGCCGGCATCGATCGCCATGACTTCGTCACCACGCTTCCATAACGTGACACGTTCTCCCACAGCGACGACGGTGCCCGAGAACTCGAGGCCCGGGATCTCGAGCGCAGATGGACGCGGATTGGGGTACAGCCCCATTACCTGCAACAGGTCTGCACGGTTCAGCGCAGTCGCGGCAATATCGACAAGTACTTCGTCGGCACCGACGACCGGATCGGGCACCTCCTCGATCGTGAGACACTCGGGACCACCATGTGAACGAAGCACGACTGCACGCATGCGTACAGTCTCACATGTCGGCGACGATGCGTACCTCGCCGAGCACAGGATCGACTTCGACAAGGGCGCCGTCGGGAATGTCCAGCAAGGCCGATGGCGCTCCGATGACCGCCGGGATTCCAAGCTCACGTGCCAGTACTGCAGCGTGGCTCAACGGGCCGCCCTGCGAGGTGACAATTGCGCCAGCCACAGACAGAACGACGTTGTAAGCCGGAGTCGTGAACGCGACGATCAGCACGTCACCAGGTTCCATCAGGTCCAGAGCTTCCTCTGGAGACGATGCTCGACGTGCGATTCCCCGATAGCTGGCCGCACCAACTCCCGTGCCATGCAGACCACCGCCGAGCGCATCACGGTCACCGGCCATTCCCAGTTGCTGCATGACGAGTTGCACTGTCGCCACCATGCGTCCCATCGAGGGCGGCAGAATCGACAACGGCGGCTCCGCCCCCGCAACCCCGAGCGTGGCCGGAGGATCGAGCTCGGCCCACGCGAGTCGTTGCTGATGACGCTCAGCAAGTTGGGCCGCTGTTGGTCCGCGGCCCGACATCAGGCCCGGCTCGAGTTCGTCGGGTGTGATCTCGAAGGCATGTGCGGGACTGGTCGCCCGGCCCGCAGCCTGCAGCCGCCTGCCGACCTCGAGCAAGGTGAGCCGGAGAAGACCAAGTGGCCACTCGGAAGTCGTCGGTCCGTTGTCGTCTCTCAGGTTCATGGCGGCTCGCGCCTCGGCCAACCGTTCGTCGAACTCGCCGCGGTTTTCGGCGCTTACGCGCGCACGTACGGCATCGATTCGACTAGCGGTGAGGTCGCCCGTTGAGTGCACCTTGCTCGACATGATGGTTGCGAGAATCAGCTCGGGCCGCTCCCCCAACGTGACACCATCGATGTCGTACCGAGAGAACAAGAGCGAACCCCGATAACGCAGATACGTGTCGAGATCGTTCGTGATTGCGGCGGACATGCCCCGCAGCTCATCGAGCGACGACGGGTGCGCACCTGCGGCTTCCACCCGCGCGCGTATGCGCGCGAGGGCCACGATTGGCGCACCTGTCGACGGCGAGGCGCCCTCGAGCAATGGGATGACATCCGCTGGAGGTACGCCCCATTCGGAGCACATCTTGAGCAACAGCCCGATCGGTCCGAGATCGTAACCATGCAGCCAGAAGTGGTGTTCGAGATTCTTGCGGCAATGAGCGAGAACGTCTTCGGCATGGCCGATGAGGCTGTCATCGCTGAGGTCGGTCAGGCACACCTCTTGCAGCGCCAAGTTCTCGGCTTCGATGGCGCGACGGCCCTCGGTCTCCCAATGACGGATGACCTCTCTCCAAGGCCGATCGGCAAGTGCGCGCTCGGCTGCTCGACTTCGGCGACGCATCTCGGGATGAAGTCGCACGGCCAACTTGAGCAGCGGCAACGGCGGCAACTTGGTGGAGACCTTGTCCGGGCCGATCAGCGGCCGAAGTCGGATGTAACAGAACCCGTTCACGAATGCGGGCTGCACGGTATCGGCGGGAGTACCAAGTTCCTTCATGACGCGCCGCATGCCGGCCACCATGGCACCGGTCATCAACGACTGGACCAATGGAGTCGTCCCGCCCCGAAAGTGCGAACGATCGAGCTCCCACAACCCGGGTCCCGGCACATTCCAAACCGCTTCCATCGAACCTCCTGCGCGTACCGTAGTCGCTTCGCAGAGGCCCGCCGATCAGCTGCTGGCGTCGATGAGATCGAGCACGACATGGAGCCCCCTCGGTGCCCCATG
>JAYTWP010000243.1:0-12598 GCA_043743395.1 Actinomycetota bacterium
CTTTCTTGTGCTGTTCCAGATTGGTCTGCGCGACGGTCTGATCGGTCAGTTCATTGGCGCACTGAGACACCAGAACGCGCCGGTGATCGTGTTCGATGCGCAAGCCCGCAAGAACATCGAGGGCAGCCGTATCAGCGCCGATGCGCAGGACACGCTCACTCGGGTCGAAGGTGTCGGCAGAATCGGCCGCCTCGGCGAATCCACGTTCACGGTCAGCACTACCGTCAGCCGCGCCAAACTCGTCGCAAAGGACCAGTTCGTCGACGCAGTGCTGTTCGGGTACGACGTCGATGGTTCCGCCGCAGGGCTCGGCGCGCCCACCACGCTCTCGGAGGGCCGGCTTCCTGCAGCGCTCAACGAGGCGGTCGCGAGCGAACGCAATAGTTCTGAGGGCTTCGATATCGGCGATGTCGTCCGTATCGAGCCAGGCGGCGGCGAGATCACGGTCGTCGGCCTCGCCACGGACATCAACTACTCCGTCAGTCCCACGCTCTTCGTCACGTGGGATACCTATGTTGCGGCACGAAAGACCCGTAACCCTGAAGCATCCGTCGTGTTCCCGAGTGTGATGCTGCTCGAACCCGCCAAGGGTGTCTCGGATGCGACGTTGTTGCAGCGTCTGAGCAACGTTCCCAATGTCGTGGCACTCAGCCGGGAACAGGCGGTCACTGAGTCCCCGGGCGTCTCGTCGGTGTCTCAATCGCTCAACACGGTGATTGGTCTCTTGGTGATCACCGCATTGATGGTGATTGGTCTGTTCGTGCTCATTCTCACGGTGCAGAAGTCGGCGTCACTCACGCTGATGCGTGCCATTGGTGGCCGACGCCGCACACTCACCTTGGGACTGCTCGTACAGACCACGATGGTCGTCCTCGCGGGTATTGCAGTGGGTGCCGTCATGATGGCCGCCATTTCTCCACTCTTGAACACCTTGGGCGTTTCCTTCAGCCTTGCGCAGACCATTGCGGTGGGCGTGGGTGCGTTGGTGGTCGGCTGGATCGGTTCGCTCGGAGCGGTGCTGAGAGTGCTGCACATCGAACCGATCAACGCAACGATGCCGCAGGGGATGCTTCGATGAAACTCGGCTGGCGCGAACTTCGACGACGGCCCGGCAAGTTCTTGGTCGCCGTTTTAACCCTCACCGTGCTGGCAGCGCTGCTGTTGTTCATCGCCGGCCTGCTCGACGGACTCTTTCTCGGTTCGACTGGCGCATTGCGAGCCCAGCAGGCAGACGTGTTCGTGTTCAGCAACGCATCTCGTGACTCGTTCCTGCGCAGCAGCGTCGGCGCGCAGACGCGCGCAGAGATCCAGCAGGTCGTTGGTGTTCGGGCCACAGGTGGCATCAGCGTGACGCTGCTGGGTGCCGTTGTTCCCGCCGAGACCGAACTGGCCGACGTTGCCGTCATTGGTTATGAGCTGCCGCCCAAGGGCATTCCCGCCCCACCGTCTCCTGGCACCGCGTACGCGGACGAACGGCTCAAGGGTTCAGGCGTTGGCATAGGCGACACGCTCGAGGTCGGACCTCGGCGCACGCCGATCACGGTTGTCGGATTCGTCAAGGACTCCAACTTTCAATTGCAGGGTGGCCTCTGGGTGGAATCCGGCACGTGGCGACTCGTTCAGAACGCGAATCGCCCTGACTCACCCTCGGCTGATTTGGAGTTCCAAGTGATGTTGGTGCAGGCCGAGCCAGGCCAGGATGCAACGACGTTGGCGGACCGCATCGATGCCACCACCAAATCGACATCGTCGTTGACGAAGGCCGAAGCCGAATTGTCGCTGCCGGGGACCAAGGAACAAAAGAGCACGTTCAATTCAATTCTGGCGACCACCTATCTGGTCGTGGTGGTCATCGTCGCCCTGTTCTTCGCCTTACTTACTCTCGAGCGCACCCCGCTGTACGGCATGCTCAAAGCGATTGGCGCGTCCAGCCGACAGCTGTTCGCCGGCGTTGTCGTGCAAGCCGTCATCATCGCGACACTTGCATTTGCAATTGGTGGTGGACTCGTGGCGCTACTGTCGGCCACCGCACCCCCGAAGCTGCCTCTCCAGGTGCAGCCCAACCGCATAATCACCAGCTATCTCATTCTTTCGGTGTGTGCAGTTGTCGGCAGTCTGCTGTCACTGCGCCGCGTCTCGCGTATTGATCCCGCACGAGCCATCGGCTCCGCCCAGTGACGTCTTCAAGGAAGTACATCATGACGAACGCCCTGCCGACGCAAACCGACCTCACCAATGCACTCGAGCTGCACGACATCACAAAGATCTATGGCGAGGGCGAGAACGCCATCACGGCCCTCGCATCGGTCACCCTGTCGGTAGCGGGCGACGAGATGATCGCGCTCGTCGGGCCCTCTGGTTCGGGCAAGACAACGCTGCTCTCCATCGCGGGCGGGCTGCTGTCGCCGACCTCAGGTCAGGTTGTTGTGGGTGGCAAGGACATCAGCCATGCGTCGCCGCGTGAGCTCACAGAGGTCCGTCGTAACACGGTCGGGTTCGTGTTCCAGAGTGTGAATCTCGTGCCGTTCCTCACTGCTCGGGAGAATCTGCTGCTCGTCGATCAGCTGCGTGGTTCACGCGGCAAGCAATCGAAGGCCAGGGCCGATCGCCTGCTCGACGAGCTTGGTCTGTCGCGCCGGCTCAACAACTTGCCTGCAGAACTCAGCGGCGGCGAGCGCCAGCGCGTCGCGATCGGGCGCGCGCTCATGAATGAGCCGGCGTTGGTGCTCTTCGACGAACCGACATCGGCGCTCGACACGCACCTTGGCGAGCAGGTGATGGAGCTCATCCGAGGTGAAGTGAAGGGCCGCGGCACTGCAGCCATCATCATCACGCACGACGAGCGCATGACGCATTTCTGCGACCGCTCCGTGCATATCGTCGACGGACAACTGCAGCCGGAAGAACTGGTTACAGCCGGCTGAACAGCCGCGTAGCCTGCTCGGCCGCTTTTGCTCTCACCTCGGTCACATCCACGCGGGTCGGGACTCCGTCTTGCAGGAGCACCTCACCGTTGGCGGCGTGTACGTGGAGCGCTCGGATGCCTGGCGTGAATGCGACATGCCAGGGCGAGTCGGCGTGGTCATAGTTCCACGTCACCACATCTGTGCGTGCCTCCGGCATCAGGAGCCAACCGTTGGTGAGCCACTTCCACGCCGCCTCGGGCGAGGCAGTCACGTCGTCGGCGCGATGGGCAACGAAGGCGAGGCGGAATTCCTCCAGCATGTCGGCACCGATTCCGTCGGTCCCGAGCATCACTGTGTTGGTGCTGTTTGCGGGATGCGCATAGCCAACCGCATTATTCATGTTGCTGCGTGGGTTGTGGGCCAAGGTGCCGCGCACCGGTTGGTCGAGGTGGACGCCATGCACGAGGTGCCAACTGTCCGAAGCGAGCGGAGCGAGCCTGCCAGCCGCTGGTGCATCGATTACCCCCTCGCCGACGTGCACGTGCACGCCGACGTTGAGCTCGTGCGCCAAGTCTGCAGCAGCTTCGAGTGTTTCGTTGCTACAGGTGAACGCGGCGTGCACTCCGACCATTCCGCGCCCGCCATCGCGGATAAATCGTTCGCACTCGGTCAGGCCGCGCGTTGCGGCGGCAGTCATCGTTGGTGGCGGGAAGCCCGAGGTCCACAGCGAGCCGTCGTTCTGCCATCGATCAGTGACGCCATAAGCGCAGATGACCCGGACACCCACGCGTTCGCATGCCTCGGCGATGATCTGCAGGCTCCCCTCGATGGCATTTGGGCCTTCGTGGTGGTCGATGATCGCGGTGGTACCGCACTGCAACGCTTCCACCGCGCCGAGCATGGCGCTCCACTTCAGCATCTCGTGATCGAGCACTGCGTCGAGCCGCCACCACACCTGCTGAAGAATCGACAAGAAGTCGGTCGGTTGTGTCGGCGGCGCCGGCATGCCGCGGGCGAGCGACGAGTACAGGTGGTGATGAGCGCACACCAGTCCGGGTGTAGTGGTCGACATGGTCACCATCGTGCCAGCCTTGGGGTGATGACAAGAGATCCGCGTGACATGAAGTCCAATGTTGAGCGGCCGATCAGCTGGCATGTCACCCGGTGGGGAGCCGATCCATATAGCCGCATAGACGCGGCTTGTGGAGCTATCTGCGCCCAGGCGGATCTCCGGCTGATCGATGGACCCTCGCCGAACCGATCGGCGATCGGGTGCACACCATCGAGCTCGCGGGTGAGTCCGATGAGCTCGTTCTCGCGGCGGATGCGGGGTCGGCCTGGCTGGAACAGCTCCACTGAAATCTGCTTGCTGCGCTTGCGCGGTCGCTCGGCGCCGAGCTGGTTCCGACAAATTTCCACTCACCCCTTGCCGGCGCCAGCGATGGTCCCGTTGGTGATGTTGCCTGACCCTCGCCGCAGTGGAGGCTGCTGCGGCAACCGCCGTGGCTGCTGGGGATCTGCCACTCGACGGGATCGTGGGCTTGTTGCTTCAACACGCTGACGCTGCGTCGGCACGGTCGATTCGGTTTGCCATCGACGCAGATGTCGTGCTCGAGACTGGTACCGGTCTCGAAGACACCTCTGCGCAGTGGTTCGTCGCCGAGGATGGAGTCGGCAACAACAACCACTGGATCAAGGGCGGAGATCGCGTGATCCTCGACGATCTTGCTCTCGGCCTCGAACTACAACTCGGCCGTCCGGGCACACACGTTGCATGGGACGCAGGTGGTGTCACGGTTTTGGCCGGGAGTACCGACGGTAGCAGAGACGGGAGCACAGACGGCAGCGCCGACGGGAGCACAGACGGGAGCGCCGACGTGCGCGTCGACCGGTGCATCTGCAGTCTTGCCAACTCTGTGCTGCGGGCCGGTGTGCCTGTGCTCAGCCCCGGATTGCCTGCGTCACATCGGCGGGCCTTGGGGCTCATCGGCATGGATGTTGTCGACAAGGTCCTGCTGCGTTTTGAACGGCACTGGTGGCCGACGCCGGACAGCGGTTGCTTGCGTTGGTCTGACACGCCACCGAACTGGTGCGAATGGGTCGATCTCAGCAATGGCTGCGGTGCACCCGTCGTTGCGGGCCTCATTGCTCACGACGCTGTAGCGCGTCACCACGACGGGCGAACTGATGACGAGATCGCGTTCAGTGCGAGCGAGGCGCTTGCGAGTTGGGCAGCGGCAGTGCGCGGCTGACCGGTCAGTGGTGCTCGCCCCGCCAGATCGGTGAACGCGGTGGTTCGAACATTGCGGCCATCGGCTCGCCGTCGATTGCGGCGAAGGCCATTGGCCCCCACCACGAAGCGCCTGCTGCCGCCCGAGGCAGCTGATCGCGAGCAAACCAACCGACGTCAGCGGTCTCGAGCGGGTGCGGAGTCAGCTGTCCGCCGGTTGCCCGACAATGGAACAAGAGCATGTACATCGCGAAGCGTGTGAACCCCATGCGCTGACCATCGAGAACGGCGATGAGTTGTACCGGCTCGCACTCGATGCCTGTTTCCTCGAGCACTTCTTTCACGGCGACCTCAGACGGCGAGTAGCCGGCATCGGCCCAACCGGTGGGGTAGAGCCAGATAAAGCTGTCTGAGCGCTGCACGAGCAGGATCTCGCCAGCGTCGTTGCCAACAATGGCGCCGATCGCGACCTTTGGCGTGACGTAGCCGGGCACACCTTCGCCCACGCTGTCCATCCACTCCTGAATGAAGTGGTCTTGTTCGCGCCGTACTTCGAGCGCGTCGTCGGCCGCAGCCTTGATATCTCCTGCAACGTGCAGGACCTCTTCGAAGCGCTCGCGTTCATAGAGACTTTGTGTGAAGCCGAGACCCGTGCGCGCAATCGCTGCGAGCGCCTCGCTCCAGCGCACGAGGTCGCGGGTGAAGTCCTGTGGGTTGGAGTCACTCACAGGGGCGACCCTACCGCAGCCGATGCGAACGTCGTCCTATTGCACAGGACCAAATCGCGCGCTCTCAGCTGTCGGTGGCGGGCACGTCGGTGCGGCCCTTGCGGCGGTCGAGCACTGTCTTTGCTTTCCAGGCACCCCAGATCAAGCCGGGCTCCACGAGCGACTCGTCGATGTCTGCCCACGTCGCCGGACTGAGGTTGTATACGTCGGCCGGAAATGCTCGAATGGCGAATTCGTCACGCTGAACCGGGGTGAAACCGGCGGCGTGAAGCACTGCGGTTGGGTAGTGGACGGCGTGGCGGAGCACGCTGAGCGGGTTGCTGCGCTGGTCGTCTACGTCGGTCACCAGTAGGTTGCGCAGCTCGGTCATGACAAGTGGCGCAGCTGCGCGCGACATGTCGCGCGCTGCATCCAACAAATCGGGCGAAGTCGCGCTACCGACGCGTCGGGCCGTATCGAGCACGCAGCGTGTGAGCCAGGTCGCAAGTACCGACTCGACGGCGTCGGCGAGTTGCTGCGGGTACTGGTCCATTCGTTCATCCTCACACGCAGATCACGTTGCGCAACAACGGTGACCACGCCGCAAGCACGTCACCTACACTGGTCCATAATGAGCAAGAGGGTTGGCACATGTTCGCGGCGTCGCGCGGTTGTGGCCAGCGCAGCGTTCGTCTGCACTGGTCTCGCCGCGTGCAGCTCACCGGCCTCCACCGCCACTCCTGCCACGACGCCACGGTCCACCGTTGCGAACAGGTCTGAACCTCGGATCGACGATGGCCTGTTGCGCATCGGGATCCTGCTCCCATCCAGCGGTGAAGGTGCTTCCATCGGCCAGTCGGCCCGAGCGGCGGTCCGCGTTGCTGTCGAGAGGGCCAACAGCACCGGCGGAATCAACGGTCACCCGGTCGAACTCGTCATCCGAGACGAAGGAACCGACGCAGCTACCGCGGCGGCGAGTTTGCAGCAGATGATCGATGCACAGGTCGACGTTGTCATCGGACCGGCGTCATCGAACGCGGCGCTTGCTCTCGTTTCATCGATGCTGACCGCCGACGTTGCTGCATGTTCGCCGAGCGCATCGGCGCTTGCGCTCGACGCGCTTCCGGCACGCAAGATGTTCTTCCGCACAATTGCGTCGGACAGTCTCCAGGCCGATGCAATGGCGGAAGTAGTCGAACAAACTGGCGAAGGCTCCGCACAGATCGCGTTCGTGGACGACGCCTATGGTCGTCCGCTCGCGCAGGCGTTGCGGGCTGCACTGCAGCGGCGCAGTCTCAAGGTGACGGCGTTCGTAGGCTTTGCGGTTGATGATGATGAATTTGCTCCGGAGGCCAGAAGGCTCATGGCATCTGACGCCGGTGCGATTGCTCTGATCGGCGATCCCGACGCCGGTTCACGTATGCTCGCCGCGCTCGGTAACGCTTCCGGGACGCAACCCCGCGACATCGTGGTCAACGATGCTCTTCGACGTCCGATGTCGATCAGCGTGCTCGGGTCGCTGACCGCCGAGGCGCGATCCAAGGTCGTTGGGGTATCGCAATCCGTGCTCACCCAAAGCGGCGATCTTTTGGACGCGATTCGTGTGCTCACGAATCAGACCGCGACTGGACTCTTTGCCACCCAGGCCTACGATTGCGCGAACCTGTTCATGCTCGCTGCGGTGCAGGGCAGATCAACGACGGCCGATGTGATCGCGTCGCAGATGGGCTCGGTGAGCAGTGGCGGCTCCGTGTGCGACTCGTTTGCGACATGTACCGCGTTGTTGAAGGAAGGCCGCGGCATTGATTACGACGGTCCGGGCGGAGTACTGCAAATAGGTACAAACGGAGACCTCGATATCGCCCGATTCGAAGAGTTCAATTTCGACGCCAGTGGGCGGGACGTGACCGTTCGCGAGGTCACCGTGTCGGCCCCAGGCCGCTGACGGAATATTCGTGATGAGCGTGCGCTATTCGCGTTCTGGCTACTCGGCGAAGAGTTGCTCGACCGGCGTGACCATACCGACGTAGAACTGACCAAAATCGGCGAAGATTGCCGATGCCCGATCGAAGCGCATGGTGTACACCACATCTTTGAGATCGTCCACATGGTGGCCGAAG
Organism: Actinomycetota bacterium; assembly: GCA_043743395.1. GTDB lineage: Bacteria > Actinomycetota > Acidimicrobiia > Acidimicrobiales > Ilumatobacteraceae > WLMZ01. Next base: position 7,964 of record JAYTWP010000243.1, read on the forward strand.
AGGGTGACTCCCCACTCGAATTCATCGAGACCGGCTGATGCCGTGATCAGTTGCACGATTCGGCCAGCAAAGGTGCGACCGCTCTTGCCGTGTTCGTGCATCAGCGCTGAGCGCTCCTCAAAGGGCAGCGTGAACCAATTAGCACCCTGCTCGCGGCGCTTCGACATGGGGTAAAAACAAAAGGCATGTTTGCCTTCGGGTGGAAGCACGGGGTACAGGCGCGGGTGCAGCATCTCGGCTGGCAGGTTCTTGGCGTATTCGCTCACCTCGGTAATTGAGACGTAGCTGTCGCTGACAGTGAGACCTGCGATTTGCACACGAGTTTGTAGCCGCCGTAACACGCGCATGTCAGCGTGAAGCGCCATGATTGCCACGTCGCACTTGTGACCGAGCATCGAGGCGGTCACTACTTGTGCGCCTTCGGCTTCGGCTGCCTTGACCGCAGAAATGAACGCCTCGTTATCAAGGTGCTCAGAGTTGTGGCAGAACAGGTGCAGGACCGTGAGGCCGGTGCTCGGGCTGACGGGCTCGGACTGTGTGGACATGATCTGCACGTTACCGTGATGCGCGGATGAGCAGTGTTCGCCCGAACGTTCGCCCGAGACGTTCAGTCGAGACGTTCGGGTGAGTAGATGTTGAGTCGGTCTGCCCGCACGAATCCGGCCAAGAGCAGGTTGGCGCGGCGAGCGGTCTGTACCGCCAACGATGTGGGAGCACTGACGCTGACGAGCACGTTGAACCCGCCGGCCCACGCCTTTTGCACCATCTCGAAGCTGGCGCGGCCACTGACGAACAGTCCGAGGCCGGTGGCTGGGAGTTGCTGATCGAGAAGCAAACGGCCAATGACTTTGTCAACCGCGTTGTGTCGACCGACGTCTTCTCGGGTCAGGCGAATGCTGCCCGAGGCGTCGAATGCTGCTGCTCCGTGGACGGCCCCGGTGCTGCCGAACAGCGACTGGCTCGCGAGGACACGCGAGCACAGCTCTGGAAACGTGTCGATATCGAACCCAGCGGTCTGGGCCGGATCGAGTGGCGTGAGCCGGTCGCAGAGGGTGTCGATGCTGTCGCTTCCACAGAGGCCACAGCTGCTCGAGGTGGTGCCGAGGCGAGGTGTGGGGACAGGAGCACGTCCACCCGTTTCCACCGTGACCACGTTGAATTCACTTGTCACAGCGGACCCGTTCGCGCAGTAGCGCACGGCTGTGACCGGCATACCGGCAAGCACGCCCTCGGTATGGCAGTACCCGACCGCAAGTTCGTAATCGTGGCCTGGCGTGCGCATGGTCGTGCTGATTTGCACGCCATCGAGCTGGATCGACATTGGCTCCTCGACGATCAGTTCGTCGGGCTGGCGCCGTCGTGGGCCGCCAGCGGTGACGCGGGTGACGAGCGTGGTGTCGGTGCGGCTACGGGCCATCGCCCAAGGAGGGTAGCGAGCGCGCATACCGTATTGATACTGCCCTGGGACGGGCGAAGCACAAGGTCGTTTTCGACCGCAGACTTGGGGGGTTTTGATGAACAACAACGTTCGAATTCTGGGTGCCGAGGCTTTCGGCACGGGTGTGTTGATGTTGGGAGGCCCTGGCACTGCCATCCTCATGAAGGACAGCGAGGCGAAGGTGCTCGCCGTGGCGCTCGCCTTTGGGCTCTCGCTGTTGATCATGGCATATGTGATCGGGCCCATCAGTGGGTGTCACATCAACCCGGCGGTCAGCTTGGGCCTGTGGTTCGCGAAGAAGATCGACAGCATGCACGCCGTCTTCGCCGTTGTCGGCCAAGCGGTCGGTGCAGTGGCAGGTGGTGGGATCATCTGGGCAATCGCGCGTGGCCTGCCCGGCTATGACCGCGGTGACTTTGCCACCAACGGCTTTGGCGCATACTCGCCGGCGAAGTACAGCATGAGTTCGGCAATGATCGTCGAGGTCGTGTTCACTGCCTTGCTGGTGATCGTCGTGCTGTTTACCACTACCAAAAAGGTCAGTGTTGGCATGGGCGGTCTCGTCGTGGGTCTGACCCTCACGCTCATCCATCTCATCACGATTCAGGTCGACAATACGTCCGTGAATCCGGCACGCAGTTTTGGTACGGCTCTCTTCGCCAACTCCGACAGTGAGGCGCTCAACCAGCTCTGGCTGTTCATCATCTTCCCGCTGATCGGTGCGGCGGTCGGTGCGGCTGTATGGATGGTGCTCGATCCGTCGCGAAGGGAGATGGAAGCTGAGGTAGCGGAAGCGTTGTAGCTCTACTGGGCCGGGTTGCCTGCCCGTCGCTGCGGTAGCGTGATGTCCATGCCTCACGCATTTCCACCCATGGATGGGTCTGCACCCGTCAACCAAAAGTTCAGCGATCAACCCGAGATGGGAATCGACACGTCCAAGCGATACACCGCCACGATGGAGACATCGATGGGCCCCATGGTCATCGCTCTCGATGCCGTCAATGCGCCTCTCACCGTGAACAACTTCGTGTTCCTAGCGCTGCACCACTATTACGACGGCATCGTCTTTCACCGCATTATCAACGGCTTCATGTGCCAGGGCGGCGACCCAACCGGCACGGGTCGCGGCGGCCCCGGCTATCGCTTCAACGATGAACCCGTCAAACAGCGCTATCAGATCGGCTCGCTGGCGATGGCCAATGCCGGCCCCAACACCAATGGCAGCCAGTTCTTCCTGATCAGCGGGCCGAGCGGCGTCGGACTTCCGCCGCAGTACAACCACTTCGGTCAGGTCGTGAAGGGCCTCGAGATCGTCGACGAAATGCAGCGCGTCGCCACAGACCGCAACGATCGTCCACAGGCCGATGTAGTCATCTTGTCGGTCACTATCACCGTCGCGGATTGAGCCAGACGCTCAGCAACTCTGAGGCTCGCCGCATCGCGCTCGCCGCACAAGGATTGGCCGAGCCGCGCCCGAAGGGTCGAGTCGACCGACGTCATCTACGCAAGGTGCTCGACCAGATCGGCCTGATCCAGATCGATGCGGTCAACGTGTTGGTGCGCAGCCAGGAACTGCCCCTCTTCGCGCGCCTCGGCCCCCATCCCCGGTCGCTCATCGCGGATGCCACCGCCGCTGGTGAACTGTTCGAGTACTGGGTTCATGAGGCCAGTCACGTGCCGACGCAGCACTATCACCTGCACCGTTGGCGCATGAATGGTGAACATGGTTGGGGCACCTTCAAACGCTTGCACGATCGGCGCCCTGGGTTTGTAGACGAGGTGCTCGAGCGAGTTCGTGTCGCTGGGCCGGTGGCGTCGGGACAGTTCAACGCACGCGTCGGCCCGAAGGGTGCGTGGTGGGATTGGGACGACGCCAAGATCGCGCTAGAACATCTCTTCTTCACGGGCCAGGTGGCCGGTCGGCGCCGACCGAACGACTTTGCCCGGATCTACAACGTCGCCGATCGATGGATTCCCGACCACGCCCTGAACCGCGAGGTGCCCACCGAACGTGAGGCGCGCAAGGAACTCTTGGTGCTCGCTGCGAAGCATCATGGCGTTGGCACGCTCAACGACCTCACTGATTACCACCGTCAAAAGAACGCGCCGTGTCGGCCACTTGTGAACGAACTCGTCGAGGAAGGCCGACTCGTCGAGGTCGAGGTGCACAGCTGGAAGCAGACGGCATATCTGCATCCGCAGGCCCGTCGTCCTCGACGCGTGAATGGTCGCGCGCTCCTGAGCCCCTTCGACTCGCTGATATTCAATCGCGAGCGCACCGAGCGTCTCTTCGGTTTTCACTATCGCATCGAGATCTATGTGCCTCAGCCGAAGCGTGTGTACGGCTATTACGTGTTGCCGTTCTTGCTTGGTGACGAACTCGTTGGTCGGGTCGATCTCAAGGCTGACCGCCACACCGGCACCTTGCTCGTCCAAGGCTCATATGCCGAGCCCGGTGTCCCCGAGGACGTCATCGTGCCCGAGTTGGCCGACGAATTGCGTCTCATGGCTCTCTGGCTCGAACTCGACTCGGTCGAGATTCGGCCACGCGGCGACCTGGCCGCATCGTTGGCGCAGGCCTTCTGACCGCACTCGATCGACAATGCCCACTCGCGGTAGAGGCGACGTCATACGATTCGGACGATGTCTTCTGATCCCGTGCTCGGCGACACTGCCAACTACGAGCCACCCCCTGAGTCCAACGGTTGGGGCTCGGCAACGCCTCGGTGGGTGTGGAAGGCGGTTGTCATCTTCTGGGCCGGCTACCTCGCGACCTTGTCCGCCCATTTCATGTACGACCGGCTCACTGGGCTGCTGATCTTGTTGTTGGTGTCGCTGTTCTTAGCGCTCGCCATCGAACCGGCCGTGAACCGCCTTGCCGCACGCGGTTGGCGCAGAGGGACCTCGACCGCGCTGATCTTGCTCGCGGTCCTTCTCCTCACGATCATCTTCGTGGTTGCGATCGCCTCACTGGTCGGAGGTCAGGTCGCCGACATCTTGAATGACACGCCCAAGACAATCACCAAGGTTGTCGGCTTCCTCAACCGGCATTTCAACACCGACATCAATCCCAAGAAGGTGATCGACAGCACGCAAGACCCGAACGGCGCGTTCCAGAAGTTCATCAAGTCGCAGCAAGCCAAGGCGTTCGATGTTTCGGTCGCCGCGTTGGGATTCTTGTTGCAGCTTTTTTCGGT
>JAYTWP010000244.1:0-5068 GCA_043743395.1 Actinomycetota bacterium
TGGAACACCAAACGGATCTGTCGCTCGGTCTCACCGACGTACTTGTTCAGCAGTTCGGGACCTTTGATGTTGATGAAGTAGCTGCGCCCCTTGTCGTCGCCGGTGGTGGCCGCCACCTTTTTGGCCAGGCTGTTGGCGACGGCTTTGGCGATGAGCGTCTTGCCGCAGCCCGGCGGGCCGTACAACAAGATGCCCTTCGGAGCCGGTAGGCGGTGCTCGGCAAACAGCTCCTGATACAGATACGGAAGCTCGACCGCGTCTGCGATCATCTCGATCTGCGCATCCAGGCCGCCGATGTCTGCGTAGGAGATGTCGGGGACCTCCTCGAGCAACAGATCCTCGACCTCGGGTCGGGCGAGCTTTTCGATCAGCATGTTGGTCCGCGGATCCATGCGAATGGAGTCTCCCGGACGGAGATGAATACCGCGAATCGCATCTGCGAGTTCGCAAATGCGTTCCTCATCGGCGCGACCCACGACCAGCGCGCGTACGCCGTCTTCGAGCACCTCCTTGACCGTGACGACTTCGCCGCTCACGTCTGGCTGACGGGCCAGGATGACGTTGAAACTCTCGTTGAGCACGACCTCTGCGCCACGCTGCAGCGACTCGTGGTCGATGTCTGGGTGCAGACTCACCCGCATCTTGCGGCCGCTCGAGGCGATATCGACAGTGCCATCGTCGTTCTTGCCGACGACGACTCCATATGCGGACGGTGGTTGCGTGAGCTTTTCAACTTCGTCGCGCAACGACGCAATGTGGTCGCGTGCCTCACGCAAGGTGTAGCTGAGCTTCTCGTTTTGCGACGTGAGATGAGCGAGTTGGCCCTTGGTCTCGAGAAGCCGTTCTTCGAGCGCACGCATCCGCTTCGGAGCGTCGACGAGCTTGCGCCGAAGGTGACCGATCTCTTCTTCGAGCACGGTCACCTGGGCGCGAAGGATGTCTGCCGTCTGGTCGTCTGCTGCAGTCACGTCGCCACCTCCTGATGTCTAGTACCGAAGTTACACGCAAAGGTCACATTGGTTAAGGCTCATACAATCATCATTTTTTCAGGTGCCCACGTGTACAGTAACGACTGCTTTTGAAGCCTTCTTTCAGCCTCCGAGGGAGATACATACATCATGAAGGTCTGGATCGATCAGGATCTGTGCACGGGCGACGGACTCTGCGAAGAGATCGCCCCCGACGTGTTTACGCTGCTTGACGACGGCTTGGCGTATGTACGCGAAGGCGCAACCATCTTTGCTTCGGCAAAGGGCAATGCGCAGGGTGCTGAGGGCATGGCCAACATCCCCGACGGCCAGCTCGACGCGGTCATCGAATCTGCCGAGGAATGCCCCGGCGAGTGCATCTTCATCGAGGCCTGACGCTTCGCTGACCGCACCAGACGCGGTCAGTTATCTCTACGAAACGAAGGGGCGCTACGGCGCCCTTTTGTTGTTTGTACGGCGCCCTTTTGTTGTTTGTACGGCACAGTACGAGCGGTGATGCTGCTCAGTCCGCTTCAGGCATGGTCGGTCTCGGGGCTCTCGGCGGGTGCGTCGTCGATCGAGAGGGCGTCGCTGGTGACGCTACGCGGACCCAAGAAACGAGCGGTGGTCAGAAACCCGGTGTGCGCCACCATGCGGTGATCGGGGCGAACTGCCTGGCCCTCGATGTGCCAGCCCCGATGTAACACTTCGAGTGTGCGTGCGCCGTTCCAAACCCGACTACGTGCAAATGCCTCACGAACCTGGGCGGCCTGCGTGATCGACGGCGTGTAGGCAACAAGAATGCCGCCGTTGCGCAGCGCCTTTTCCGCGAGGGGCACGACGGTCCACGGCTCGGGAAGGTCGAGAACAACACGGTCGAAGTCGGTTTCATCAATGCCGTCGTAGCAGTTTCGAATCTGCACGTGATACCGGCTGAGCGCGTCTTCGCCAAGGAAGGACCTCACGTTTGATGTCGCCCTGTTCGCGAAGTCCTCGCGCAGTTCGTATCCAACGATCTCGGCGCCGTAGCGCAGCATCGTCATCGAAAGTGCACCGCTGCCGACTCCACTTTCGAACACCCTCACGCCCGGGCCGATGTCGGCCAGCATGCAGATAGGCGCGAGGTCTTTGGGGTAGATCACTTGCGCGCCACGAGGCATCTCCACCACGAAGTCTTCAAGGGTGGGACGCAGCGCCGTGTACGGCGATCCCTTCGTGGACTTGACGTACAGCCCTTCGGGTTGATCGACGATTGCGGAGTGGGGCACAAACCCGTTGTGGCTGTGGAACTCACCGCCATCTTTGAGGGTGATGAGATAGCGACGCTGCTTGCTGTCGAGCAGCAGGACCCGGTCGCCGTATTGGAAAGATCGGTTCATCGCCGTCTCGCTCCCTTTCCGGTGATCAGTTCGACCGCCACCGGCTCGTGTGCGCTGGCGGTATTCACCAAATGGCAGAACGCGCAGATCTCGCCAGTGGTCGGTGCTCCGCACGACGTGCACGGTGAAAGAACGAGGTCGTCGGCGAGCGCGAACGAGCTGAGCAGCGGCGCAACCTTCTCGACGAAATTGAGGTAAAAGGCGGTCTTGGTGCCCGGCGATTGCGTCTCGATCTTGTTGAGCGCTTCTTTGAAGCCAAGGTGACGGTTGCCGGCCGCCATCGGGCATTCATCGACCAAATAGTCGATACCGCGCACGATGCACCAGGCTGCCGTCTCTCGTTCGGAGAGCCGAACGAGAGGTTTCACTTTCTTGGGGAAGCCGTTACGGGCCGCCAAGGTCGGCAACTGGCGGGCAAGATACGGCAGTTCCCAACGCAGCGTGTTGCCGTAGAGCACGGCTGCTTCGTCGTCGAGGTTGTGCCCAGTGACCAGCACCGAGTAGTTGCCGTCGATGGCTGCTTTGTCGAACAGGTGACGCTTGCTCATACCGCATGCCGAGCATGGGACGCGCCGTGTTGCGCGGGTCGCGGTTGGGATGTCGTAGCCGTACTCATCGCGCAAGGAAACCTCGATGAGATTGAGGCCCCGCTCATCGGCGAACGCCCGAGCATATTGGCCCGATACGTCGCTGTAGTCGCCGATGCCGAGCCCGATGTAGAGCCCGTCGGCCCGGTAGCCCAGGTCGATCAGCATGTCCCAGATCGCAAGGCTGTCCTTGCCGCCTGAGACAGCCACGAGGATGCGATCGTCGGTCGCAAGCATGTCAAAATCGTCGATGGCTTTGCGAACCTGCTTACGACACATATCGAGGAAATGTGGCGCACAGAAATTGGCGTTGTGCCGCGGGACATCGATGATCGCCGGCTCTCGACACACGCGGCACTTCATTTCGCTCCCCCGCTGATCACAGGGCGGATCTCGATGATGTCGTCGGCACCGAGTTCCTCGTCGCTCGCTACGAGCGTGCCATTGCGAATGACCAGGTGTGACTCACGGTTGAGATCAAGATCGTTGAGAAGTGCATGCACGCGTCGGGGTCCAACGATTTCGAGTTCGCGCCGAGGATTTCGTAGCAGGACTTTCATGTCTGACTCTGTGGCATGGCTGAATCCTTCAGGCAACACTGGAACAAGGGACCATTGTGGTGCGTCGCAATGGGTATCCGTCCACAAATGTGTGTTCAGCGTGCTGGACTCGGTGCTCGCGATGCTTTGCGTTGGCTGCGCGACTGAGCTGGAATTGCCTCGAGTCGCAGCACTTGACCGGGTTTGAGTATCTCAGTGGCGATCACCCGCTCGGTGCGCCCGAGCGCATGGCGCAAGATGCGCAAGCCCCAAAAAGTACCGCCGACAATGAGCCAACCGCGGTTGCCACCTAGGAGTCCGCGCTGCAGACCCTGTCGACGGATATACGCCGTTGGTGAAAGCAAAGCTGGACGGGCCATGCGTCAGACCCGGCGAATCTCAACGAGGGTGGTCTTGCTCTTACCGCTGCGCTTGCCGAGCAGGAAAAAGGCGACGAGCAAGATGAGGCCGCCGACCGCAAGACCCGCAATAAGGGTTTGCTTGCGGTCCTGCACCTTGTGATTGACGTCGTCCTGGACGGCGCGAAACTTTGCCTCGAGATCGTCGCGCGTGATCCGGTGTTGCGCCTGTGCCATCAGTTCAGTTCCTTTTCGATCTTGGAGATCCGCGATAACGCGAATGCCGTGACGAGCACGCAGAAGGTAAAGACCGCGAGATACGGCACCCACGACCATGCCCCGTGGGCGATGCGCGGGATCTTTGTTTGCAGCAGACGCAACAGGCCAAGGGAGACGAAGAACAGCGAAGCCGCAAGGCACAGCGACCCTGCTACCCCGAACCCGATCTTGCGCCCGATGCCCTTGAGTGGACCCACGGTTTCTTGCTTGACATATGCCTTGACGAGGTCGATGACCTCGCCGATTTGGCCGGCGTCGTTGGGTTTCGAAGCCGGCGTCGACGTTTGTCCCTTGTTTGCCACGGCTCCATTTGTAGCACGTTGGGTAGGTGAGTTCCTATGGTTCGTCAACATCGGTGGGCATTTCGCCGTCCGAATCATGTTGCAGTCGAAACAGCAATGCAGCCTCGACATCATCGATCGCTTCATCGAGGAGACGGAGGCGCTCGCCCGCGCCGGCCGCGGCCAGCAACCGGTGTTGGTCGGCTGCGCCCAGCGGGGCAAGCGCGCACAATTGGAAACTGCCCAGGACGACATCATCGCTGATCTCGGCGGCCAGGTCGGGATGGCCCTCCCCAACCTCGGCGGCGAGGGCGTTGATCCGGCGAACTTTGGCAAAGGTGCGCACCAGCACAGCACTGAGCTGAGCGTCGGCGGATAGTCCATCGATGGAGTCTGCATACTCGGTCTCGTCGGGCCAGTCGTGCACGTCGGCGAGAGGATATGGGTCGTCAGGCAACCATGCGTCTACTCGAGCGCGTCGGATGCCGACTGTGACGAGCGCGTACCGGCCGTCGTCGAATTGGCCGACCTGGATCACTCTCGCGATCGTGGCAACCAAGCTGCGAACGTCGCCTCCACCGACCTCAGACCCTCTGGTGATGAGGGCGACGCCGAACTCGGGTGTTGGGCTGGCCAAGCAATCGCGAACCAATTCCCGATAGCGGGGTTCGAAGAT
>JAYTWP010000245.1:0-4277 GCA_043743395.1 Actinomycetota bacterium
TGCCCCACCTGCTTTTGCTCCACGTTCACCGATAGCACCGATCTCGAGCCTGACACCACCGTTCGTACCCAGGAGTGGGCTTCGTGCTTCCAGCTCGACCACTCGAACCTCGGTGGCCGCCCGGTGCGAGCAACCGTCGCGTCCCGCTACCGGCAGTGGCTCACCCACAAGCTGGCCACTTGGCCCGAGCAGTTTGGCACCGCTGGGTGCGTGGGCTGCGGCCGCTGCACCACCTGGTGCCCAGCCGGCATCGACATCGTCAGCGAGGCTGCCGCGCTCATCGCATCGGCAGTCGGAAAGGGATCGGCATGACCGACATCGCAGCAGCTGTCGCTGCGCATCCGTTCTTCGTGGGTCTCGACCCTCGGCTGATCGCTCACGTCGTTCCATTGACACAACCCGTCGAGTACCCGGCTGGCGCATGGATTGCCCGCGTCGGCGCGCGCGCCGACCAGTTCCTCTTGTTGACCGACGGCCGGGCCGGTGTGGAGATCACTGCCGCCGACCGCGACCCGTTGATCGTCGCCACGGTGCACGCTGGCGAGGTGGTCGGCTGGTCGTGGTTCGTCGAACCGCACGAATGGCACTTCGACGTGGTCGCGCTCGACGATGTGCGCGCGCTGGCCATCGACGCCCCGGCACTACGAGCCGCCTGCGCAGCCGATCACGAGTTCGGCTATCAGCTCGGCACCCGACTCACCCGCGTGATCGCCTCGCGCCTTGGGGCCACCCGCCATCAACTGGTCGACGTGTATGGCCGCGCTCGCTGATCTTGCTGTCGGCACGTTCGTCGAGCCGATGCAACCGGAGCCGTACGAAGTCATCGCCCGCGTCGACGACACCGCCGACGTGGTCACCCTCACGCTTGCACCGCAAGGGCGTCCGTTGCCGGACGCGTTGCCCGGGCAGTTCATGATGCTGTGGGCCTTCGGCGTGGGGGAGATCCCCATCTCGATCAGTGGCGTCGGCACGAATGGCGCTATCGCCCTCACCGTCCGCAGCGTCGGTGCGGTGAGCGCAGCCGTCGTGTGTAGCGGACTCGGCGCCGTGCTCGGTCTTCGTGGCCCGTATGGGACCGCATGGCCGGTGGCAGAGGCGGCCGGGCGCGACGTGATCGTGGTGGCGGGCGGGCTTGGCCTCGCACCATTGCGACTTGCGATCAACGCGCTCGCCGCAGCCGGGCCGTTGTTGCCCTCACGCTTGACGGTCGTGATCGGCTCTCGCGAACCGGCACAGCTGTTCTACCCGATCGACCTCCAACGGTGGACGGCCGCAGGCGCCACCGTGCACGTCACCGTCGACGCCGCCGACCGAGCGTGGACAGGTGCGGTGGGCACGGCGACGGCACTCATCGAACGGCTCGCCGAGCCGCACGACCTCGCATTCGTGTGCGGTCCGGAGATCATGATGACCACCGGTGCCCGCGCGCTGATCGCCAGCGGCACCCCTTCGGACCGGTTGTACATCTCCCTCGAGCGCAACATGCACTGCGGCATCGGCCACTGCGGGCGCTGCCAACTCGGCCCACACCTGCTGTGCCGTGACGGTGCCGTGGTTCGGTGGCCAGACGTGGCCGCGCTGCTAGAAGTGAGGGAACGATGACGGGACCCACTGTTGCCGTGTGGAAGTTCGCTTCCTGCGACGGCTGCCAGCTCACGATCTTGGACTGCGAGGACGAACTGTTGGCGATCGCCGCCGCGCTCGACTTGCGGATGTTTCTTGAAGCCGGTCCTGAGGAGATGCTCGACCACTTCGACATCTCGCTCGTCGAGGGCTCCATCACCACCGCGCACGACGCCGAACGCATCCGCGACGTACGTGCGAGGTCAGGCATCGTCGTCACCATCGGCGCCTGCGCGACGACTGGTGGCATCCAAGCGCTGCGCAACACCGCCGACGTCGAGGAGTACACACGCCTCGTCTACGCCCGGCCCGACTGGATCGAGACGCTCGCCACCAGCACCGCTATCGCCGAGCACATCAAGGTCGACTACGAACTGCAAGGCTGCCCGATCAGCAAGCAGGAGCTCATCGGCACCATCACCGCACTGCTCGCCGGCCGCAGAGCGCCGGTCACCGGCCACAGCGTCTGCGTCGAGTGCAAGCAGGCTGGCACCCCTTGCCTGCTGGTCTCGGAGGGTATTGCCTGCCTCGGCCCGGTCACTCACGCAGGTTGTGGCGCCCTGTGCCCGTCGATCCATCGCGGCTGTTTCGGCTGCTTCGGACCGTCCGAGTCGGCCAACGTCGCCGGACTCCGTGAGGTCCTGCACGAGGCCGGCATCCCTGACGACGACGTCCTGCGCTCGTTGCGCACGTTCACGGTGACAAAGTTCGATACAGGAGCCCACTCATGACCCATGACCATCGCGCCCGTCGGTTCAACGTTGAAGCACTCACCCGGGTCGAGGGCGAAGGCGGCCTCATCGTCGAGGTCCGCGATGGCGAGGTGGCCGACGTGCGTCTGCGCATCTTCGAACCGCCACGGTTCTTCGAGGGCTTCCTGCGCGGTCGCGCCTACAGCGAACCGCCCGACATCACCGCGCGCATCTGTGGAATCTGCCCTGTTGCCTATCAGATGAGCGCCTGTCAGGCAATCGAGGCGGCCATGGGTGTGACCATCGATGACCCGCTGCGCGACCTCCGACACCTGCTCTACTGCGGTGAGTGGATCGAGAGTCACACGCTGCACATCCACCTCCTCCACGCTCCCGACTTCCTCGGCTACGCAAGCGGCATTGCGATGGCCGCCGACCACCGCTTCGAGGTGGAGCGCGGTCTGCAGCTCAAGAAGCTCGGCAATCGCATCGTCGAAGTGGTCGGCGGTCGCGCCGTGCACCCGGTGAACGTGAAGATCGGAGGCTTCTACAGCACACCGACGGCGGTCACAATGGCAGCGCTCGCCGATGAACTGCGGCCCGCGCTCGAGTCAGCCATCGACATCGCTCGCTGGGTAGCCACATTTGCCTTCCCCGATCACGAGCTGCCCGACGGCACGGCGCTGGTGGCCCTGCGTCACCCGACGGAGTACCCGATGCTCGGCGAACGACTGGTCAGCACCACCGGGCTCGACATCGCGGTGGACGAGTACCTCGACCACTTCGCAGAGGAGCACGTCGAACACTCCACGGCACTGCATGGGCGAATGCTCGCCGGGGGCGACTACCTTGTCGGCCCGCTCGCCCGATTTGCGCTGAACGCCGATCATCTCGCCCCGCGTGCCGCTGCGCTCGCGTCCGAACTCGGGCTCACGCCGACGGAACGCAACCCGTTCCGCAGCATCCTCGTACGCTCCGTCGAGACCGTGCACGCGTGCGAAGTGGCGCTCGACATCGCCGAGCGATACCTGCCTCCAGCTCGGCCGGCCGTGCCGGTGCAGCCGAGGCAGGGCAGCGGTTGCGGCTGGACCGAGGCGCCCCGCGGGCTGCTGTTCCACCGCTACGAGATCGGCGCCGATGGCCTCGTGGTCGATGCCCGGATCGTGCCGCCCACCTCCCAGAACCAGCCGGTCATCGAGCACGACCTCATCCATCTCATCGGGAACTCGTTGCACCTCGATGACGCTGCGCTGGAACACATCTGCGAACAGGCCGTCCGCAACTACGACCCATGCATCTCGTGCGCGACACACTTCCTGGACCTGCGTGTGGTGCGATCGTGAGTCCAGCCGTCACGGTGATCGGCATCGGTAACCCGTATCGACGCGACGACGGCGCTGCGGCCTCCGTCCTCGCCCGCCTCGCGCCGCTCGTCGATCCCGCACGGGTCCGTCTGGTCGAGCTCGACGGCGAACCGGTGCGGCTCATCCAATCATGGGAAGGCTCGCGTTCGGTGTGGCTCGTCGACGCGGTTCGCTCCGGCCGTCCGTCCGGCTCGTTCCATGAGATCGCCGCCGATCGTCTGGCCGACATCGATGACCACGGTGCGCGTCTCGGTGGCGGTCACATGATGGGCCTCGGCGACGCGGTCGACCTCGCCCGCGTACTCGATCTGTTGCCGGCAGTCATGCGCGTCCTCGGCATCGAAGGAGTCGATTTCGCAGATGGAGTTGGGCTCAGCGCCGAGGTCGACGCGGGCTGCACCGCAGCAGCGGCCCACCTCGCTACCGAGATCGCGCACGAACTCACCACCCACGGCTAGCAGATCCGCGGGAGCAGCTCCCCGAGGGGCAGGTCGATAACGCGGGTGCCGCCGATCGCGGTGCGACCGACGACCATTCCCCGATGGTCGTCGACGACCCGGCCGATGACCACGGCCCCCTCGCCGCCTGCGCAGGAGCG
>JAYTWP010000246.1:0-6401 GCA_043743395.1 Actinomycetota bacterium
GCCGACGAGCGCGCCGTCTTCGATGAGACCTACGAGGCCACCCGCCTCGCCCTCAATGTCGGCGAGAAGGTTCGCGACGCCCGCGAGGCTGCCGGCCTCAGCCAGCGCGAGCTCGCCGCCCGCATGGGTACCAGCCAAGCCGCCGTTGCTCGCCTCGAGGCCGGCGTCGTCGGCGCCACGCTCACGACGCTCCAGAAGGTCGCTGCCGCGCTCGACCTCAAGATCACCGTCGAGATGTCTGCTGCGAGCTGAGCCGACGATGATGCAAGCGGCGGTCGACGACATCGATCGATCGGTGGAGCACATGGCCAGCCTTGGTCAGGCAGTGTGATCCATCGTGGAGCGAAGCATTGATTGCGGTGTCGTCATAGCTGAGGTCGCCGTGTCTAGGTCCACAGACTCGATCGTCCTTCTAGACCACGAGCAACGCCCCGCCGGCGTGTTGGCCTGGCACCCGTTCGCCAACGTTCTGCGCCTCACATCGACGGGCGAGGTTGTCTGGCGTTGTGCTCTCCTACCTCACGAGACCACTGCGAAGTGCTGGCTCGGCATGGAGTGGACAGGATCGCTTCGGGTGTCGACGTACTCGTACAACTGCGAACTCGATCCGATGACCGGGACGATCGCGCATACGGAGTTCACGAAGTAGGGCGCAGCCCTCGAGACGCCCGCCTCAACTGAGAGCCGCGGAGGACGAGAGCCCGTGACGCTCCAGCAGCAACACCGTGTCACCGGCCAGCGCGATGCCGTCGAGCCGCATCTGCTCCACGAGTGGGTTCTTCGAGCGCACCAGCTTGCGCCACGACTCCGGCGTGTGCTCCACGAGCTGCAGGTCGTTCCCCGTCCACGAGCGCACGTCGGCCTGGAGCTGCGCTACGAACGAGTGCATATCGGGCGCCTGGAGGTCGCGAACGACGATGAGAAGGTCGATGTCCGACTCGCTGTCCGCCTCGCCTCGCGCCACCGATCCGAACAGCCACGCGCCCTCCAGGTCGGGCCATCGGGAGAGACGTTCCCGCAGGCGGCGGATCAGCTCACCACGAAGCCCGACGAGCGCGAGCAGCGGGCCAGCTGCCAGATGGTTCCGATTGAGTGCCACCATCGACGAACGGCCGGCCACTGTCTCGTTCACCAGGCCCGCGCGGATGAGGTCCTCGATCACGGCACTGGCGTTGCCCGGCGCGACACCTGCGGCAGCTGCGAGCTGCCGTCGAGTGACGGGCTGTTCCAGCCGGGCCAACACCTGGAGCAGCGCTCCACGTACGGCAGGAGCCACATCGAGCACCGGTTCACCGAGATTCACGTCTCCGACGCTACCGCCGGTTGATCTGCAGACAGATCATATGATCTGAATATCGATCATGCTCAAATCGGTGGATCGCCATGCCGTGACCGCGCCATTCTTTCCGTATGAGACCGGAGGATCGATCGTCACAAGACCGGTGGAGCGACGACCGATCGCCCGCATCCATCGGCAATGAGCAGCCTTCGAACGAGAGCCGAAACGAAGTTGCCGCCTCTGCCGCGCTCGATCGCCTCATCGCCGACGGTTTGGTCACTGCGGCGCCGCGCTCGGCCGAGCTGAGCGGATGGGGCGAATCACCAAGCGCCAGCACGAGTCCGCCGTGGCGGAACTGGAGTCCATCGTCACCGAGATCGACCATGTCGAGATCACTGCCGAGTTGGCCCGCTACGCAGGCGACCTCGCCCAAGCCCACCAGCTGCACGGCGACGACGCCGTTCACCTTGCCGCCGCAATGGCCGCGCTTGATGGCGAACTCGTACTGGTCACCGGCGACAACAATCTGGCTGGTACCGCTCGATCACTCGGCATGCCGGTCGCGCTTATCCGCTGAGAGCCATGCCTCCTCGGCCGAAGGTTCACGTCCTTCGAGACCTGAACGATCCTCGCCAGATCTCACGCCGGTGCCATTCCACCGGCCCGATGTATTCGAACCGGCGGGTAGGGCTCTTCGCAATCAGGACACGGAGCAGTGAGGGGTCTGGCTGTTTAGCCAGTTCATCTGAATGAGGTAATCGCGGGCGCCGAGGCGCATGTTGGCATTACCACCGCCGGATTTGTACACCTTGCCGTACAGCCACGCGCAGCGGTCGGCGTTCTCCTCGCCCCGTTCGGTGCGCCATCCGCGCATCGTAGGGTCGGTGACGGTCTCGTCGAGCTCGTGAAAGATCGTGCTCGCCATGGCGTCGGCACCGGTGTCGCCACTGGGCGACACACTCTGCGGCGAGCACGACCGCACCCTCGGGCCACTGGGGTCGCCGATGAACCCGAACTTGATAGTGGTTGCGCCGACACGGGCGAAGGAGTGCCAGCCGCAGTACTCGCTCAGGAAGCCCGCCTTGGTGACGGCGGAGCTTGTGAGGACGAGGTAGATCCCGTTCGGATCATTCGGGAGCGCCGTGCTACTGATCGCCGAGGTGACGACCTGTTGGATCTGCTCGTCGGACAACTCCCTTGTGCCGACGGAACCCTTGTCGTCGAACTGACCGGCCAGCACCGGATTGGCGTCGACTGCGAGACCCGACGCGCTAGGGAAGGTGCGATTGATGTTCCAGTAGGGCGACGCCAGATGTTGCATGAAGTCGGTGACGATGGCCCGCCGCTTGGCTCGCCTAGCCCAGTCGCCATACCAGATGGCATAGACGTTGACCGGGCCGGTCATCACAGGGCCACCGTGATACGTGATCGGTTCGGCGTTGGCGTGTTGACGGCCACGGCTGCGCGCGACGGTCGGCATGGAATGGATCAGCGGCCGGTTTGAGGCGTGACCGATAGTGGGAGCGACACTCGAGCCGATCGCCGACACGGCGAACAGGAATAGGAAGCGACGGAACTGGGGCATGTTGCAGACCTCCGGTGGTGCGGGACGGCGGGACGACAAGCGTCCGATCCGGGGCCACGGGGGCCCGACATGCCGGTGTGATCCGGTCGACTCGCACCATATCGCCGAGCGTGACGAACGCAACCTGCAACGAGCGAGTGAGGTGAAGGAACGAGGGTGAATGAAGCGATGGCGCCGTCGACATGACCGCGGTGCATCTGAAGTATTCGGTTGTATTGCTCAGTGCTTGGCGAGTGCTGCCTTGAGACCTTCAATGTCGGCCGAGCCAAAGACAACACGATTGTTCGTGGCGACGTAGAGCGTGTCGATGTTGACGCCAGCCTCGGCAATCTTGCGGGTGAGATCGGCCAACACACCCGGGTTGTCCTCGACCTCGACCACGACGACTTCGTGTTCGCGCGTGTGCACATCGGCATGGGTGATGGACAGAGCATGACGCACTGGTTCCGCGAACGGCACGAGAATGTGCAACTCTGCTCGTTCACCGACACCGGTGAAAGTGGCCGCAGCAAGATTTACTCCAGCGTCGCTGACTGTTGCGGCCAGCGCAGCGAGCGCCCCCGGCTTGTTCTCGACTTCGATCACGATGTCAACCGCCATAGTGCAACCTCCGATGTCGTGGTATCAGCAGTCTGCCACTCCTCGAGCAGGGCGTTGAAACTTGACTGCAGTTGCGGCACTCAATGCTGCGGGTACGCCAGAATGCAGACCATGGCCATGTGGTTCACGAGCGATCTCCACTTCGGTCACGTCAACATCATCACGTACTGCGGTCGCCCTTATGCCGACGTCGCGGAGATGAACGAAGGACTCATCGAGAATTGGAACGAGTGCGTTACACCGACAGACACGGTGTGGGTATTAGGCGATGTCGCGATGGGACACATTGCTGACTCCTTGCCGCTCGTGCAGCGTCTGCACGGCACGAAACTGTTGGTGACCGGGAATCACGATCGTTGCTGGCTCGGCCACGGACCACGATCGAAGGATTGGGTCGAGCGCTATCTCGCAGCGGGCTTCGAAGCGATACACCACGGCGCCGTCGAACTCAGCGTCGCTGGCCACCCGGTGATCGCCTGCCACTTCCCGTACCGTGGCGACAGTCAGGAAGCCGACCGCTACTTGGACGCGCGCCCGATTGACCACGGCGGCTGGCTCTTGCACGGCCACGTGCACGAACGCTGGCGGCAGCACGCCCGGATGATCAACGTCGGAGTCGATGCTTGGGGGTGGCGCCCCGCGAGTGAAGCAGCCATTGCGTCCCTCATCGATGCCGGCCCGAACGATCTCGTTTTTGAACCAATCCGATCAGCAATGTTGCTGAGTAATAACAACGATTCGAGGCAGGCCAGGGCATAGATTTGACGGCCGTGACGGCAGTAACGGCGACCTCAACACGCGTTCCGTTGATCGCATCGTTGATGGCATTTGCCGCCGGACTGACGTGGAGTTTCGGCGCCGTGACGGCCAAGAGCGCAACCCACGCCGACGCGTATCAGTACCTGATCTGGCGGTCCATCGGCGTCATCGTCGTGATCGAGATCGTCAACCGCATTCGTGGCGGCGGCTGGACGCTGCCTCGGGCGTACACCTCGGGCTGGCTCATGCTGCTCGGCTGCGCTGCACTCTTTCTCGCCTCCATCGGTTTCGTATACGCACTGAAGAACACCACCGCGGCCAACGCTGCGTTTCTTGCATCGATCACTCCACTGCTTGCAGTGGTGCTCGCCCGGATATTTCTCGGCGAGCGACTGACGCGCGTCACCATCGGTGCCATCGCTGTGGCGCTGGTCGGACTCAGTGTGATGGTGGTGTCTGACGTGAACGCAGGCAACATGGCTGGCAACCTCGCCGCGCTGGCCTCGGCGGTGGGCTTCGCTGCGTACACGGTCTGCGTGAGATCTGACTCCGAGCGCGACTGGTCACCGATCTTGCCAGGGTACGCGGCGTTGATGATCGTGGTGTGTGGCATCGTGACGATGTCGAACGGAAAGACTCTGGTCCCGCCGCTTCGAGACACCTCGTACGCACTGCTGCACGGTGCAGTGTTCATCGTTGTCGGGACAATCCTGTTCAACGTCGCCTCACGATCGGTGCCCGCCGTGGCCATGACGATCTTCGCGCAGAGCGAAACCGTGTTCGTCCCGCTGTGGGTGTTCGTCGTGCTCGGCGAACAGCCGAAGGCGACCACACTTTTTGGCGGCGCCATCATCCTCTCGGCAGTCATTGGCAAAGCGGTGCTCGACGCGCGACCAACTCCCGAGCACGCGGTCGAACCGGGACCCGGATCGATCGCGTAGTCAATCCTGCACGGGCGCGACATCTTCGGGATGCTTCGACGCGTAGTCGGCCGCACTCTCGAGTTGGGTCGCGGTATAGCCCACCGGCAACCGAATTGTTCCTTCCGACGTGGCGCTATACACCTCCCACGCGTGATAACCGTTGAAGGCTCGTTCGTCGGCGACCATGTTGCGCGCATAGGCCTCGACTGCGCCGACGTACCCATTGTTGGGGTTGTAGCCGAAGAGCGCGTCATGCATATCAGCCGGTGCGCCACGGCTAACGAGATACACCGCCGCTCCCATGATTGCGTCGCGCGTATTCAGCACATCGCCCACGCAACAAGCTGCCCATGTTGTCGGCAAGAACTGCATCGGACCAACTGCACCACTGGCCGAGGCACCAACGACGCGGCCCACGCGGGTCTCGACCAGATTGATCGCGGCAAGGTACTGCCACGGGACACCAGTGGCAGTCTGAGCCTGGCGATAGAAGTCGAGCAGTTGCACCGCCGGTAGCGGCCGCACGATCGCCCACGCCGGCAAGGTGTCGGGAGTCGGCGTTGAGGGTTTCGTGGCGGCGTGAGCCACCACTGCTTGGCGCGCTCGCACGTTCAGAGTGAATGGTACGAGCACGTCCGGCGCGAGACCGGCGCCCACGATGTTGTCCCACTCCGGATGGTTGGCAAGCGCGCGATAAGCGCGCTGTTGGCGCCTCCCCCACCTGTCGATTTCCTGCAATGTCAACGAGGTATCGCGAATGCCGCGCTCCGCTGCCGTCAATTCAGCTGCGATGCCCGTCGCCGTGTCGAGCCGAGGCGATACGCGCGTCGTGGTGGTGGGTGACGCCGCAGCCGTGACTGCCGTTGCTGTAGCCGGTGCAGCGCTCGAGACGACCGTTCCCGTTTGCGTCGAAGTCGAACGCGACGACGTACAGCCGGCGACGGCACCGAGTCCCAACAGTGCACTCACGATGAACTTCACACGTCGATTCTGCTCCTTCGCCAGACGTTGCGGCCGGGACTCTGCTCCTTCGCCAGACGTTGCGGTCGGGACTCTGCGTGAGCGAACAGGCGAAACGTCCACCAAAACGCTCACGCAGAAAACGCTCACACAGAAAGCGCTCACGCAGAAAACGCTCACGCAGAAAGCACTCACGCAGAGAACTCGCACGGGTGGTTCAGATAACCCACCCTCGTGGTTCAAGGGCTCACCACTACACTTGAACGTCGTGCAACACCGTCGGATGCTCCTTACC
>JAYTWP010000247.1:0-8316 GCA_043743395.1 Actinomycetota bacterium
GAGCGCATCTTTCAAGAAGCGCACCACATCGCGCACCTTCTTGTACGGCTCCACGAATGGCACACCATTCCAGCGTTCGACGATGACGTTGCTGCTCGAGCCAATACCGATCGCAAACCGACCCGGCGCTGCATCGGCCATACTCGCCACACTCTGCGCAAAACACGCAGGCGAACGCGTGTAGGCCGGCACAATTGCGGTACCCAACCGAAGGCGCGGCTCCCACGCCGCCGCCATCGCAAGGGGTGTGAACGCATCGGCGCCGTCGCTCTCGGCTGACCAAATATCGGTATAGCCCAAGTCTGCCAATTCACTCAGCTTCTCGCGATGGCTGTGCAATGGTCCTGGCAGCGGCACCGTCATGCCGGGCCGCTTTGGCAATGCAGTACTCATGTGCTCTCCCCTTGCTGAACCGGTGCTCCCGGCTCCTCGTTGTCACCCTTCCAGAACCGAACGATGCAACTCTGACTGGCCGTCGCCATCAAGGTGCCATCTTCGGCGAACATGTGCACAAGACCGTGCCCGAAACCACGGCTCACCGCGTGCACACGGATGTCGAGCAGCACCCATTCGGTTGCGACCAGCCGAGCCACACGCAACGTGTTGTCCAGGCTGTTGCCGCCACCGCGGACTCCGAGCGCTTGACCGACCCCCATCGGTACGAAGTCGCCGAGAATCGCCAAGGTCGTTGCATCGACACCCTCGATCACGTCAGGGATTCGTGCCCACAATTGCACCCGACCATCGCCGTGCGTGCCATCGAGCGCCGCCACATCGCGGCCCTTTACGATGCGTTGTTCGAGACGCTCGTTGATCGTTCCGTCGGCAGGCAGGCGATAATCGCGCGCATCGCACTGAGATGGCGGCGGCACATCTGGCATCTGCTCCCACTGACCGGTCAGCCCGATGTCGCGGTAGCCGAGCGCAGCGTTCACCGTCAGGATTTCCCGATTGCCCACGTGACACGTGGCGCGCGCCTGGGTGATCTGATGCCCATCGACGGCGATCGTGACGTCGATATCCATCACCTCGCCCGGCTTCGCGTACGACAGGTACTGCGCGGTTGCCCAGACGCACTCTCGGCCAGATGTCTGCTCGAGCGCAGAGATCGCCGCACCGAGTCCGCACCCACCGAACAGGAATCCGCCCCAGGTCGACAACCCCGTCGTAACGGGCAAACTCCATCGATACGGGTTGTGGCTCGGACGAAGATCCAGAAAGGCGCGGCTATCCATGACGTCCGAGACTCTACGGGCACCACCGGACCTGTGCGAGATCGACACATCCTCCACGACCGTTCGCACAATGACCTGATGACATTGGATCTCTCGCACAACAAGTTCAACCACACCAATTTCGTACCGCGCTTGCCGCCTGCGGCGTAGCGCCGATGACGTGATCACCTATTAAGGTCAGGGCCATGGGGAACACGCCGTGGTTAGGTGATAGCTGTTCATTGGTCGACGCATTTCGAAGCGGCGAGCGTTCGCCGGTCGAAGAGCTACAGGCCACTTACGACGCGATCGACGCGAGCGATCTGAATGCGTTCTGTTACACGCCTCGTGAGCAAGCACTGCTCGCGGCCAAGCAAGCCGATGTCTCGCTGCCGTTCGGTGGCGTCCCCATCGGCGTGAAAGAGCTCGATTCGGTCAGCGGCTGGCCCGCAACCGAGGCGTGCGTCGTTTTTGCCGATCACGTGGCGGAGCACACGTCGGTGATGGTCGATCGGATCGTCACCCGCGGAGGCGCTGTGCTCGCGGGTCAGACCACAGCTAGCGAGTTCGGCGGCGTGAATCTCACGCGCACCGTGCTGCACGGCGCCACCCGCAACCCGTGGAACACCGCGCACACACCCGGCGGTTCAAGTGGTGGCACAGCGGCTGCAGTGGCGGGCGGCCTCGTCACCATTGCAACCGGTGGCGACGGCGGCGGCTCCATTCGTATTCCTGCCGGGTTCACGGGGTTGTTCGGTCTCAAGGCCACCTTCGGTCGCATCCCCCGCGCGCCTCGCACCACGATCGGCAACATGACCGTCACCATCGGCTGCCTCAGCCGCTCGGTACGTGACACCGCCCGTTGGTTCGACGTCTGCAACGGATACGACGCACGCGATCAATTCAGCCTGCCGCGCACCAGCGGATGGGAGACTGAGCTCGGCTCGCACATCGATTCTCTGCGCGGCTCGCGCGTTGCTGTCGTGCCCGATTGGGGCGGTGCCGTCATCTCCCCCGCCATGTGGACGGTGCTCGAGAATGCGGCCGACGACCTGATCGCCTCGGCTGGAATGCAACGCGTTGACAATGTCGACACCAGCCTTCCGAGCATGGGTGCGGCATGGTCGATCAGCGGAATGATCGAGATTCACTCACAGCTCGCCGCGTATTGGCCCGAGTGCAAGGACGTACTCACACCCGAGATCCGTACCGGAGTCGAGCTCACCCTCGGCCGCTACGGCGTCGAGGCCCGAGCCAAGATCGAGGAGCGGCGGATGGAGCTCAACGAACGCATGGCCCAAATCTTCTCCGAGGTCGACTTCGTCATGACGGCGAGTAATCCCGACATCGCGTTTGCTGCCGAGGGTCCATTGCCCCACGAGTTCGGAGGCATCACCGCCGGACAAGGAAACAACGGACGGCTCACCTTCCCAGCCAACTTGCATGGCAATCCCGCTGTCAGCGTGCCGGCCGGCACCGTCGATGGCCTGCCCGTCGGCTTGCAGATCGTTGGTCGCCACTACGCCGAGCCGCTCCTGCTCGATGCGTCGCTCATCATGGAGCGCACGCAGCCGTGGCCCATGGTCGCACCCGGCGCCGTCAACAAGTAGGACAGAGGCGTTCCTATCGAGACCGGGGCGCTGACGCGCACTCCGCTCGACGCGAGTCAACGCGCCTTGGCCGTGGGCCTTGTGCTCAGCGTGACGTTGGTCGCGTTCGAAACCACAGCGGTGATCACCGCGCTACCGACCATCACCGACCTGCTTCACGGCGACTCGCTCTACGGAGCCACCCTTGCCGCGTACATGCTCGCCGACCTCGTCGCGTTGGTGTGGGCGGGCGAACAGGCTGACCTCCATGGCGTACGGCGACCATTCCTCGTCTGCATCGCCATCTTTCTGGCTGGGCTGATCGTTGCCGCGTCCGCGCAGACGATGGTGATGGTGCTGGTCGGTCGACTGTTACAGGGCGCCGGTAGCGGCGGTTTCGCTCCTCTGTCGTACATCGCAGTGCGGCGCGCATTCCCGACCGATCGCCAGGCGACGATGTACGCCTATCTCAGTGCTGGCTGGGTGATGCCGAGTCTGCTCGGCCCGGTTGTGGCCGGCATCGTCGTCGATCGCGCTGGTTGGCGGTGGGTCTTTCTCGGCATCATTCCCCTTGCCCTCGTCGTCGCGTTGCTCACTGCGCGCGCAATGGCCCACCTCGCGCCGTCCGACACAGTCGCGGACCGACGCCCCAGTCGTCTGCCCCGCGCGTTTCAGGCCGCAGGCGGTGTGGGCATTCTCGCCGTCGGACTGCAGAACCGCATCCTTGTATTGTCGATCGTGCTCTCGATCGCTGGAGTCGCCATCGCCGTTCCCGCGTTGCGGTTCATGCTTCCACCGGGGGTGTTTCGCGCTCGCCGTGGGTTGCCTGCGATTGTGGCTGTTCGGTTTCTCGCCACTGCAACGTTCTTGGGCGTCGACAGCTTCGTTCCATTGGCAGCCGATCGCCTCCATGGCGCACGTCCCATCGTGCAAGGTTTCGTCATCTCCGGCGCGGCGATCACGTGGACCATCGGTCAGGCCGTTACCGCTCGACGCGGCGACCGTGTGCGCTCGGGTCGGTCAGCTGGTTTGGGCTTCGGTTTCATGCTCATCGGCATCGCCACCGTCGCCCCGGTCTTGGCGCCGACATGGCCGCTGCCACTCACCTTCGTGGCGTGGTGTATTGGTGGCTTCGGGATGGGGATCCTGTTCAACCCGACAACGGTTGCCTCGATGACCTACGCCGACGACGGGCGCGAGGGCGAGATCAGCAGTCAGATCCATCTCGCCGACTCGCTGGGCTTCGGCGTGATGGGCGCGGTCGGTGGCGCCACCGTCGCCTTCGCTGACCGCACGGCGTTCACACTGCGCGGCGCGATCGGGGTCAACTTCGCGCTCGCTGCCATGTGCGCATTGGCCGGGGTCGCGGCGAGCAGGGGTGTGCGGTCGCGCCGCTGAGATGGCACGATGCCCCCATGGGGCCAATGTATGGGGTGAAGATCGTCGACATGTCGGTGATGATCTCGGGGCCGTTGGCCGCGATGATGCTCGCCGATCAGGGCGCCGAGGTGATCCAGGTCGAGTCGCCGGGTTTGGGCGACATGATGCGGTACCTCGGCACGAGCAAGGGTGGCATGACGGGAATCTTCGCGACCAACAACCGTGGCAAGCGCAGCCTCGTTGTCGATGTGAAGAAGCCCGAAGGGCTCGACATCGTGCGCCGCCTCATCGCGGATGCCGACGTGCTCATCCAGAACTTTCGACCGGGGGCCATGGACCGACTCGGCCTCGGTTACGACGACGTGGCCGCGATCAACCCTCGTCTCATCTACGTGTCGATCAGCGGCTTCGGACCCAACGGCCCGAAGAGCAATCGACGCGTCTACGACAACGTCATCCAAGCCAGTTCCGGACTTGCCTCGGTGCAAACCGATCCGGCCACTGGAGTTCCCGCGCTGTTCCGCACACTCGTGTGCGACAAGGTCACATCATTGAATGCAGCGCAGGCGATCAGCGCGGCGTTGTTCGCGCGCGAACGCGGCACGGCGAGCGGGCAGCACATCGTGCTGGCGATGCTCGACGCCGCGATCTCATTTGTGTGGCCCGACTCAGCGATGGATGCAGTACTGCTCGACGACGATGCGATGCGCACCCCGACCATCGGCTCCAACTACGCAGTCGCCGAATTTGCCGACGGCTATGCCGCTATATCAGCGATCACCGATAGTGAGTTCCATGGCTACTTTCGTGCGGTGGGATTGCCGCATCTTTGCGACGACCCGCGCTATTCCACGATGGGCGCGCGCATGTCCAACCTCGGCGAACTCATGCCCCTCTTGCGCGAGCACGCAAAGACCACTCCTTTGGCCGACTTCCTCGTCAGCGCCGAACAGTTTGATGTGCCAGCGGCCGGAATCACGTCCCTCGCCGATCTGCCCCACGACACCCAAGTCGTTCACAACGACGTGTTCACCATCCGCCAGCACCCCGTTGCGGGCACGGTGCGTGAGCCACGCCCAGCCGCGCGGTTCAGCGCGACCCCTGCCACGATGGGCGATCACGCGCCTACGTATGGTCAGCACAGTGACGAGATCGCAAGCGAGCTCGGTCTCGACGCCGCCGCACTGCGCGCTGCGGGCGTGATTGCCTGACGACACCGTCCCGAGACGACGCACGGTCAGCCAGCGAGCACCGCTCGTGCCACCAGGTCGGTGCCGAACGCGGTGAGGATCGCCAAGTAGAGCAACCCCGTCGCAGCCATCACGGCGGAGTAGTAACGCTCACGGAGCGCCCGTTTGGTCACCCAACACAACACCGCCGTCGTGACCGCGCAGGCCACCCAAAAATATCCGAGCGTGCCATTCCAGCCATCGGACACGGTGCCGCTCAGCACGCTCAACATGCCGGTCGGCAACAGCAACGCGATGACCTCAACTGGCAACACATACTGCGTGACCTGCACTAACTCGTTGAGCAGGCCCCGTGGGAGCCCAGGCTGCACCAGGTACCAGTGCCCGAGCAACATCGCATCGGTGACGGCACCGAGAAAGGCTGCACCGACCACCGTGCGGATGACGGCGACGAGATCATTCCCGCCAGCGCCGATGCCCGCAGCCACAAGACCGATCAGGCCAATGGTGGGCGCGGCCAGATCGAATACCGAGGGGAACTCGCCTCGACGACGCACGATCGACATAACAAGGGCGGCGAGTGCGGCCACTGCAACACCAACCGATGACACCTCCCGCACAGGCTGCACGCCAAAGGCTGCGCCACACGCGAAGGCTCCGGCGGCCATCAGCAAATAGACGCCTCGAAGCAGCCAGCCGTAGCCGGCACCCACCATGTGTCGGCGAGTTGTGAACCAGAGGAAGAACAGTCCACCGGTCGACCACTGCAGCAACACGGTGGCGGCATCGATGCGAATCACGGAGACCGACGATAGGCGCGAGACCACGTCGCGCCACCGTTTCGGGTCCTTCATCGCGTACGCTCCCAAGTCTTATGCGTCGTTTTCGCTCTGTCGCCGTTGTTCTGCTCACTCCGCTGTTGCTGAGCGCGTGCATCACTGGCAAGCGTCCGTCGTTCGGCATCCAATCCGATCCGGCCATTGCGGCGGTGCTCAGCAAGCTCGATGTGGCATCTATCGGTCCGTTCACGGCGACGTATTCGCTCCTCACCCGATTCGGCAACGTCACTACGCCGGCCTCGGTCTCGATGGTCAATCCGAGCCAACGCTCCGTCACCATCGGCGGGATCCGCTACCTATTCGGTGATACGGGTCCACAAACCTGCACGCTCGCATCGGGTGTCTGTTCTGCTCAAACCGACGACGCCCAAGTCAGCAACTTGTCACTCACGCACGACTTCTTCGGCTCGTCACCCGCAGCTCGTATCCGCCAGGACGCAACGGCCATGGTGGGAGCCGCGATTCCATCGACAACACAGGTCGCCGGACAGGCCGCCACGTGCGTGCAAATTCCGGTCACGGGTGGGAGCAAGAAGTACTGCACGCTCGACAACGGTCTGCTGGCATTTCAGGACACACCCGACTTGTTGATCACCTTGCTCACCGTTGTCGACACGGCCGACCCACAGCAGTTCACCACGGTGACAACGTCGGCTCCCTAACGGGTCGATCAGTTCGCCGTGACTGTGTGCGTGTCGCGGCCGCTGCGCAACAACGTGCCGGGACGTGCGTCGAGTAACGCACCATGATCCACGCACGGCACGCCGTTCACAAGCACGTGGCTGATGCCGTTTGCCTCGCCGTACACGCGACCCGCCCCACCGGGTAGATCGAACTTGGTGAACACCTCGGCCGGCCCGATGCGGGTGCGGTCGAACACGACGATGTCGGCGGCATTGCCCGCAGCGAGAATCCCACGGCCGTTGAGCCCGTACAGCGCGGCCGGTGCGCCCGTGAGGTAATGCACCGCCTCTTCGAGTGGCAGCAACGAACGATCGATCGTGGTGCGCGCAATCAGCGTGGTCGCATAGCTGAAGCTGTCGATCATGTCGAGATGCGCACCCGCATCGGATGCGCCGACGATGGCCCGCGGGTCGCGCCAGACCTCTACCCGCTTTTCCCAACTGGCGTCGGTCTGGCCAGTGTCCATGCTCGCAATCACCGTGTTGAGGTCGTCATCGATGACGATGTCGACCAAGGCATCCCACGAACTCTTGCCCAACTCGGTGGCGATAGCGCCGATGGTGAGCCCTTCGAAACGCTTCCATCCTTCGGTGAACGTCTCGAGCAGGGTGTAATTGCCCCAATTGGCCAGCGACCGCAACGTGCCGGGCGCCGACTGCGCGAGCCGGTCCATCTCGGCGCGCCCGGCCGGATCGCGCAGCATTGCCAACTTGACCGACGGTTCGAGCGCCATCAACTTGTCCCATCCCGGCAGGATGTCGAGCACGAAACCACTGCGCAGGTTGAGTCGCAAACGAAACGTGTCTGGCAAGGTGAGGGCAAGAACACGCCCACCCTGGGCTTCGGCGATATCACCACCGGTGAGTTGATGTTGCACTTGCTCCCAGTTCTGCTCCTGCACCTGCAAGAGGTTCCAGTTCAGTGGCCGGTTGGCAGCAACGCTCATCGCCGCCATCAGATCGAACGACTCCTGCGAGAACCTGCCCACCTGTGGGATGAATTCCAACGTGGTCCCCGGAAACTCGCGCACCACACTGCAGAGTGACACCAGTTCTTCGCGAGTGCCATGGCGTGATGGCACCGGGTTGCCGGTGTGGTCGTTGTGCGAGGTGGACCACGTGGAGGAAAAACCCATGCCCCCTGCTGCGAGCCCATCGCGCAGCAGTTGTTGCATTTTCACGATTTCCTCGGGCGTCGCGGCGCGATCGGTCGCTTCCTCTTTCAGCACACTGCGCCGAATCGCGGAGTGACCGACGAGAAACCCGGCGTTGGGCATCAGCGTGCCATCGAGCCGATCGAGGTATTCACCCGTCGTTCTCCAGTCCCACGGCACACCCTGCTGCAGGGACTCGAGCGGCATGCCCTCGACCCTGGCGAGCATGCGCATGAGGTAGTCGCCGTCTTCGGGCGCGAGTGGTGC
>JAYTWP010000248.1:0-3903 GCA_043743395.1 Actinomycetota bacterium
CAAGGACCTTGCTTGTGCGGTTACGCAGTTCGCGCATTCCGATCTCGATCGCCATGCCGACGAAGTGTAGCACATTACACGAAAAATGTGCTACGCGGAGTTGAAGGGCGCGGCGGGGCGTCAATCCAGGGAGGAGAGCAGTTCCTGGACGATGGCCGACTTCCCCTCGGTGTAGGCCTCTCGGTCATCGCCTACCCGCTCGCGGAGTTGTTGCTTGACCGCTTCGTACTTCGCTCGTGCGGCGGGGCTGCCGCGCAGCAGATCCCGGAGCTGGAGGTAGTCCTTCCACTGCCGACTCTCGTAAGCGACGACGTGGAGGTGCGCCACTCGATGACATGGCCGCGTCTCGAGAACGAACACGTGCCCGCCGTCGTCCCCAGCGTCGCCGCGATATATCCAGCCACCGTGTTCGAGGGCGGCTCGAACCGGTGTCAGATTGTGCCCAATCGAGAGGCCAGCGGCGAGATCGACGATCGGTTTGGCGAGCAACCCCACGACGGACGACGAGCCGATCAGCTCGACGCAGGTGACCAGTCCAGCGAGCTCGATAGTGACGATGTCGCAAAGCGTCGTCCCGGCGAAGACCGACTGTTCGGTCGTCCGCGTGAAATGGAGGGTGTCGTAGTCAAGGCCAAAGCCCGCCTCGATGAGGTAGTCCATCCCTCGATCATGCCCGATCCGTCGGCGAAGCTCACCGACGCCAACCACCCACGGCGCGAGCATCGTCGAGACTCGGGTGCAGTAGCGCCGTCTCGATTCGCTCACGTGTCCACGGGGACGGTCAGGCGCGGAGCGACACCACCTCATAGGTCGGCACGGGCCGACTGAGTCCCTTGAACTCGACATCGCCGAGTGCGGTGGCTTCGACTCGTTCCTCGACGGCGGCGTGGACCCGGTTGGTCACGAGGATCTGCTCGCCGTCAGCGATCGCGCACACTCGTGCCGCGAGGTTTACGACGGTTCCGATCGCGGTGTACTCGGTGCGACCCGGGAAACCGATCTCGCCGCACGTCGCGAAGCCAACCGCGATGCCGATGCCGAGGGTGAGTTCATGGCCGCGCCTTCGCCATCCGCGGGAGAGCTCGCCGGTTTGGTCACGCATCGCCACAGCGAGGCGCACGGCGTTCCATGCCGGATCGTCGAGGGGCACGGGATCGTTGAAGAAGACCAGCATGCCGTCGCCGGTGAACTGTGCGATCGTTCCCTCGTGCTCGAAGATCATCGGGCCGACGGCGAGATGGAACTCGCGCAGCACTGCCATCACCTCCTCCGGTTCGGCGGTTTCGCTGAACGACGTGAAACCGCGCAGGTCGCAGAACAGGACCGTGATCTCGCGCCGATGGCTGCGCAGGACTGCCTCGCCGCCTGATGCAATGGCCTCGGCGATTTGTGGCGTGACGAAGCGCTTGAGCACGTTGAGCCGCTCGACCTCACGCACCTTCTCGTCCACGCGCGTGGCCAACTCGCGATTCCACCGCTGGATCTCGTCGGTCATGCGTTTCTTGTCGAGACACGCGCCGACGCGTGCATGCAGCAGGACCGGATCGAACGGCTTCGGAAGGTAGTCCTCGGCTCCCAGCGTGATGCAACGAATGATCGAGGACATTTCGTCGACGCTGGACACCACGATGAACGGAATGGCGAGCAGGCGGGCGTCGCCACGGCGGTGCTCCAAAAGCTCATAGCCGTTCATGACAGGCATCTCGATGTCGGTCAGTACCAGGTCGACCGCTTTGGCCCCGAGGGCCTCGACGGCCGCGCGACCGTGCTCGGTCTCCACCACGGTGTGACCGGCTGCCGTCAGCGACAACGAGAGCAGCGTGCGGTTGAGAGGGTCGTCATCGACCACGAGCACCGTGGCCGGTGGCGCCCCCGATTGGGGCGACGAGGTGAGGGTCATCGTGGACTCAACTCCTTGCGGACGGCGTCGAACGCGACGGCGATCTCAGAGACTCGGCTCTCGGCCGCGCCCACCACGCCACCGCGGGCCTGCGCCTCGAGCGAGCCGGCAAGCGCCGCGAGCTCGCCGGCCCCGAAGCTCGCAGCGTTCGACTTGAGCGTGTGGCTGGCGCGCACGAGAACCTCTAGGTTTCCGCTTCCGGCGGCCTCGCTGATCGCGGCCACGAGATTGGCCCCGTTGTCGAGGAACGACGCCACGAGCCCGGCGAGCACGGTTTCGTCCGGGGCGATGGCGCGGAGCCGTTCGAATGCTGCCGGGTCGAGCAGTGGGGGTGGCGGCGGCGTGGGCCGAGCGGGTGCCGCCGCCAGGGCGCGCTTGAGTTCCTCGGGCCGGATCGGCTTGGCGAGGTAGTCGTCCATGCCGGCGCCGAGGCACGCCTCGCGGTCGCCCTGCATGGCGTTGGCGGTCATGGCGATGATGTGGGGCTGGGACGTTCCTGGGCCGCCGCGGCGGATCTGTCGCGTTGCTTCGAGGCCGTCCATCTCGGGCATCTGGATGTCCATCAGCACGACGTCGTACGGAAGCTTCGCGACCGCGTCGACGGCCTCCACGCCGTCCGCCGCGACATCGGCTCGGTAGCCCATCGAGTCGAGCACGAGCAGGGCGATCTGCTGGTTCACGGTGTTGTCTTCGGCCAGCAAGATCCTCAACGGATGGCGCTCGCCGAGCCTGGTGGCCGAGCCGCGGGCCTCAGCGCCGGTACCGGCGGTTCGCTCGGCGGGATCGGAAAGCAGCGTCACCAGCGTGTCGAATAGCTGCGATTGCTTGACCGGCTTCGACATGACTTCGGCGAATACTGGGTCGACCGTGTCGGTGTTGCCGACGGAGGTATACAGCACGATCGGAAGGTCCGGTCGCTGCGCGCGGATGCGGTTGGCGAGCTCGAGACCGTCCATCTCGGGCATGTGCATGTCGACGATTGCCAGATCGAACGTGGCGCCGTCGGTGAGCCGTTGCAGGGCTTCGGGACCCGAGGAAAGCGACTCGCATCCGAGGCCCCACGCCTCGGTCTGCAGGTCCAAGATGCGGCGGTTGATGGCGTTGTCGTCGACCACCAGGACGCGCTTACCTGCCAGTTCGGGAGGCAGACCGGCGGCGGCCGAGCGGGCGGGAACGTCGGCGGGTTGGGCGTCGACCGTGAAGTGGAAGGTCGCGCCTTCGCCCTCCACGCTCTCGACCCACATCGTGCCGCCCATGAGCTCGGCGAGCCGCTTCGACACGGCGAGACCGAGCCCGGTGCCCCCGTACTTGCGCGTGGTCGAGGAGTCGAGCTGGCTGAACTCTTCGAACAGCCGGTGCGCACGGCCGGCTGGGATGCCAATGCCGGTGTCGCGCACCGCAAAGTGCAGCAGTCCCGTCGCCGGCTCGGGTTCGACAGTCAGCACCACTTCGCCCGAAGAAGTGAACTTTACGGCATTGCCGAGCAGGTTCACGAGTACTTGACGCAGACGCGTGACGTCGCCGTTCACGCCCTCGGGCACGCTCGGGTCGATCGCGAACGCGAGCTCCAGCCCCTTGCGCGCAGCAGGTTCGGTGACGAGATCGAACGCCGACTCGATGCATGAACGCATGTCGAATGGATGCTGCTCAAGCTCCAGGCGCCCTGCATCGATCTTGGAGAAGTCGAGGATGTCGTTGATGATCCCGAGCAACGACTCGCCCGACGAGCGGATGATCTCGGCGAACTCGCGCTGGCGCGGCTGCATCTCGGTATCGAGCAGCAAACCGCTCATCCCGATCACTGCGTTCATCGGCGTACGGATCTCGTGACTCATCGTCGCGAGGAACGAGCCCTTGGCAGCATTGGCCTCCTCTGCGAGACGGGTCTGCTCCTCCAACCGCATGAACAGGTTCGCGTTACTGATCGCGATCGCGGCCTGCTCGGCAAGCGCCTCGGCGATACGGCCATGGCGGGCATCGAACGGACGGACCTCCCATCGGCT